>CANGJP010000007.1 GCA_947454465.1 Pseudomonadota bacterium | reverse complement strand
TGTAGTCCACCTGCACTAGCACGTAGTCGGGCGTTGCCGAGTTATTAGAAACCGTGACATTGCCCACTGCCAAATTTGGCAGTAACGCAGACCCAGTACCTGCCTCGTTACCAAAGACCACCAAATTACGCGCTATCGGTATTGCATTTGTGATGTTGACAACACTGGTAGAGCCGACCCGCGCATTAGAGACCACATAGCGTGCGGCGTTGCGGACTTGTTTATTAAGCGCGTTGTATTGGTACAAGCAGCGACCTAACTCGGCCATCCCCAACATCATCAATAACAAGACGGGCACGGCAATCGCGAACTCGACAATCGCCAGTCCACGCTGCTCCTGAATATTTAATCGAGTTGACCCGTACTTCATGAGTCGGTCCCTGCGGGATTTTTGTACAACTGAATGATGTGTGGGCCATCAACATTGCCTGTCCCTGAACCGGCCGAACCACTCGCCACGCAGTCTTTAACAAACTCACCGTAAATGTAGGAACCCTTTCCGCCATTCGTAATCGGCTGCAATAGCCAGAAGCAGCCAAACCCAAGCACAGGCACCGGTCCTCTGCCCCCAATGGTCGCAGAACAATTCCCCACCGGCACAGCGAGCATCCTTCGATCGTAAGCACCAATGCCGCCGCTGCTGCGCGGCTGATAGTCATACGCCGCGGGGTTAGCAAGGTCAGCCGTATACCCAGCAAAGTTGTACAACAAATTGATGTTACTGGAAGTGATGACAGTACTGCCCAGCTTTACTTGTTGCTGATTATTGACACACTGTGTAGAGAGGCCAGGACTTGGCTGGACATCGACAATCACATCGGGTGGATAAACAGCCTCTGATCCATGTAAAGATCCTTCGTAGATACCAAAGCGCGTGTTTAACCCAGACTTACTCGGCCCCACCACATCGCCAGGCTCTGTCTGCTGAATACTCCCTGCTTTAACTTCCTGTGCGAACCCACCCGCAAGATTTTCTTTAAGTACGTCGCCACCCGTTCCACCCAATGCGAGCAATTGAAAATTGCCGCTACCCACATCAGAACCACAACCGGTACTGGAGCTTTTCAGTACCACGACTTGATTCAGCACATACCCCCAATGATTTTCTGAGCCGGCAGCAGGATCACCACAAACCATAAGTGGTACGGCGTTATTCAACGCTGTCAACACTCTCGGTCCGGCCACCGCACTGGCAGAAAGCGTGGCTTGATCCACGCCAACCAAATGCACCAACCATGTGGACACCACAAACCCAGTGGCCCTGACCCGCACAAACGGACCTTTTATGGCACCAGCGGTAAAAGGCGGCAGGGTTGCCGAGTAACTCACCTCTATAGAAAGTGGACCACCGCCATTTTGATAAGCCTCAGCCAGTTCAGCATTCCCGACGGCCGCAGCATGATGCGAAAATGCAAGATGCGCCTCACTCGTCGCTAAGGAGATGTTTTCGGTATCGTCGAGTTGCTTGGCCGCCGCCAGTGCCGCGGCATCTACGGCATTCTGCAGACGCGTTTTGTTGATCATGATATGGCCGGTATCTAACGCCAACCCCATCATCGCCAGTAACGCCAGCATCGCTAAAGCTAACACCACTGTGACCACACCACGCTGCTTAGACAGACTTACAGAGTGACAATGAGCACCGGAACTATGGAATAACAACCAATACATACCGCATTCCGTGTTGATGATTATTTACCAACATCAAACTCTAAAGTCTGCTTCACATCGGTAGTGCCCTTACCCACATCACCGCGATAGACCTCAAGGGCTTTGCTAAGACGCTGAGCATCCGAACGATCAGCTGCGTCTGGCGAGGGATTTTCTGCCGCCTCTTGATTCTGCGTTTGTTGCTGCACCATATGCCGATACGCATCGCCATACGCTGCATCGGCATGAGGTGTATCCGCACAACCGGACAGCTGCACCACACCAAGCAGCATGAGCGAAGTAATAGCCATGGAATGAATCAGGCTGGGAAAGCTATGTGTACTCATGATGGGCCTCTGTTTTATTTAGCCGTCTTATCTGTGGGCTGTTTGGTGGTGGCAGGTTTATCAGTGCCTTCAATTTTTCCACCGATGAAAAATTGTGTATCCGTAGGCTCAATCACGGCATCGGTCGGCAGCTTCACCTGACCCGGAGTTAATGGTTTGGCCAGCGTCGCCGTGACAATGATCATCAACTCGGTTTGTCCCTTCTGATATTCCTGCGAACGAAACAACGCACCTAATATAGGAACATCACCAAGCCAAGGAAATTTATTGATTGAGGTCCGCATGTTTTCATTCATCAACCCCGCAATACTGATGCTCTGTCCATCCAATAACTCCACCGTGGACATGGCACGTCGCTCAGTCAATGACGGTATGCTGAACAATGCGGTGGAGCCGGCAGCGACTTTCAACGCAGTACTTTGACCTAACTCACTGACACCAATGTTCAGTTTTAAGTTGATGCGATCTCCCTCTAGCACCAAGGGCAAGAACTGCAACTTCACCCCGTAATCTTTAAATTCCACACTCACCGCACCATTAGTCGATGACACCGGTATCGGGAAACTACCACCAGAAAGAAACTGCGCATCCTGACCTGATAATGTAGTTAACGTCGGCTCGGCCAGAATTTTTGCCAAACCTTTTTCCTGATACGCATCTAGAATCAGATTTGCGGCCACGCCACTGCCCAAATAACTGGCAAAAATGCCGCTATTGGTGATGGTAGACATATTGGGAGAAAAGGTGTCGATCACTGGCCCCAACGGCATCGTGCCACCTAAAACTGAGTGATTGAACCCATCAGGAAAAATCGTATCAGGGAAAGTTGCGCCTCCGTTGACTGCGCCCGCAGAAAACTTGGCACCATTTTTAAGTACGTTCATTTGTGCGTTCATGTTCTTGATGGCATCGCGATTCACTTCAGCCACTTTCACTTGCAGCATCACTTGCTGCGAGCTACCACCAATCGTCATCAAATTAATAACCTGACCTGAACGCTTCTCACCCGTGACGCTATCGCCCGTACCACCCGTACTTTTTTGCTGAGAGAACATGATTTTTTCTTTAGCCGTGGCTGTTTGCTCTAAGAAGGAATTGGCAATCTTTAATGCCGCATCCATGTTCATGACATTCGACAACTTACCCGAGAGCACCAGGTCACGTTGTACGCTGGCCACACCGATAGCTTCACTCGGTAACACAGTCGACAATTGATGTTTCAAGCCTTCAAGGTCATGCGTGACGGTGACCTGCAATGAACTGATCAGCGCGTCGTTCTTATCCCATAACAAGACATTAGTACTGCCTAAGTCTTTACCGAGGATGTACAAATCATCGACCCCTAGTACCAACACGTCGGCAATATCGGGATTACCCACTGACACACGCCGAATTGACGCTGGAGCGACAATCACACGACTCTTATAGATGGGTACCTGCACCGCGGTATTACGACCAGCATGGATGACTTGCTCAGCAACGTCCTGGGCATACAACTCGGCGCTGAACAAGCATGTACAGCACACCAAGACTCGGCAGATCAGCGATAAATACTTATTACTCATTGGGTTGATTTCCTATAACTGCACGACTGACGCGATGGCACAGATCCATTATTTGGACGACGAACCCTCAACATAGGTACCTCGAATGATGGTCACCTGAGGTTCAATTTTTGTGGGAATAACGGCTACAGTCGCTCGGGGCTTTTTCGTCACCGCAGCAGGCGCAACGATCACCGGTATCTCTACTTTCTTCTCAACAGGCTTCTCAACTTCAGCGACTTCCTGCAACACAGATTGATCATTTGGATTTCTTAAGGTGAGCTGAATGCGCCCTTCTTCTCGCGCACGCATCAGCACTTCCGCTTGCTGCGGCGTCATCTCTAATGTGACCGCTCGCACCACCACGGGTTCATTTTTATCCGTACCTGAGGTTTGGTCGACCGCTAAAACATTGAGATCAGACAGAATCGTTCTAGTGGTAGCACGCTCTTGTGCCTTGCGTGCCGCAATAACGTCGACATGATTACCTGGCAGAAGGAAACCTGCCACACCGACAACATCATCAACACGCACCGTCACCGCACGCATTTGCGGTCTAATTAATGCTGCCAACGTGCTACCTGCACCGGACTCGGTAAACTTATCTTTAAGCAGAACCTCACCTGACAGCAGTTTCTGCTTGGCAACCTTACCCGTCACTTGCTCCACCGTAGTGAAGTAACTGCCAAGCTCGGTACCTTGACGCATCCGAATCAGCTTCACATGATTAGCTTTGACGGTAGTCCCATATGGAATCTCCAAGGCAGCCACTGCAACCGTAACGTCAACATTTTTTGCATCCGCCAAGCGAACTCGCTCTACCAACCAACTGCTAGCCACCCACGCCGCTGCCAGCCCAAGTATCAAAGAGATGGCCACCATGTACCAACCGCGTATTTTTATCATCACAACACTCCTCTTCCATGGTGGACATCGTGATGCAATGAACACATTGCGTCTGTACGTGATCACACTCACGCGACATGGGTGAACCACGGAGATAACTGCGGCATGACCATCAAAATAAAATGAACAGCGCTCTCATTAACAGCTAAAAGACAAATGTAATAACGCAGTTTGATGAACGCATTAATAGGAATGATGATCTATTGAATAGCCAGAATAAATCGCATTGGCCATCTCATACCAAGTAATTGCTTATTATTTTTTAGATTGCGAATATGCAAGGAGTTATTCATTAATCAATACAAATATGGCATGGCGCCCATATACCAAATCGTTAACAAGGTCCCCACCGCAATGGATACTCCATAAGGAAACTTATTCTGTTTCTGTGGCTTGCTGGCCAAATTGGATACGTTAAACATCACAGGTACAGTGGGTGCTTTGTTAATTACCACAAACGGAGACTGAACAATACCCAGAAAACGATGCCATGTCTTTTGTACAGAACCACTGAATCGCCACAAATAAAACAACCCGATTACGCCACCAGCGATTAACGTTGCTATAGAAACTAACAGCGCACCCTTAGGCCCCAGAAACATCCCGATCACCGCCATGGCCTTCACATCACCGGCCCCGAACGCTCTCCACACATAAAAAGAAAAAAACATAGAAAAGCCAACTAGACACCCCAAAAGAACATCGAGTAATCCTGAAAACCCAAACAAGAGTGTTTGAAAAAGTAGCGCCAGGATACCCGCCATACCAGACAACCAATTAGGTATTCGGTGCGTCGTCAAATCAACAACAGCGATAGAGAGCACATAAACGATCAGAATCCATGTAACCAACATTTGCATAGTGATAGTCATGCACAAAATAAAGGCTAGCATTTAGAGCACACCCTAAACGCCAGCCACAGCCTCAACACCAATCCCTTAAGCCAACTCCTTAAGAGTTAACCTAGAGCATCAATGATCGCTTGTATCTTTACTCCGATTGCAGTACCAAGATCAGTGAAGATTACAACCAAGCCTGCAGCGATGAGCCCACCGGCAATAGCATACTCGACCATGGTCAGCCCTTCTTCTTCACGAAAAAAGTCAGTCACAAATTTCTTAATATTCATGAGCACTCTCCAGATAATTAATTAGGCAATTCAGTCGACCCACTTAAGAACCAACTTCGCCACGACATTACCCAATGCATTTAACTTGGGGTTAGCTCATCTTGGACAAAGCAATTACAGTCAACAATTGGTATGACTACTTACCTGTATCTAGGTTTTCACGATGGGGTGTTTGCGATTTTGCAGATCCATTTTCATTTGTATAAATGCAATCACGGACATTATTTCGCGCGACATCAACTTGCACACCAATCACTTAAGACGTCGACGAATCCACGACTCGATCATTTAGTTCGGTCACGGTTACCGCCACCGTTACTTGATGCTCACCGCCTCCGACGATCACACCACGTATTGGCGATACATCGCTGAAATCACGACCCCAACCCAGCGTGATGTGTTCTAACCCCACCCGCAGATCATTGGTTGGATCAAGATCCACCCAACCGTAGGGCGGCGCATACACTGACACCCAGGCATGGGAGGCATCTACGCCCACCAACGCTGCTTCACCTTCAGGAGGGCGCGTCCGTAAGTAACCACTAACATATCGGGCTGACAACCCTAGTGAACGCAGGCAAGCAATCATTAAGTGAGCAAAGTCCTGACAGACACCTCGTCGTGACTCAAGCACTGAAAGCACCGAAGTATTAACTTGAGTTTCACCCGGTGCATAAGCGAGTTCGCGATAAATTTTACTCATCAGAGTTTGCGCTCCGACAAGGATAGGACACCCCACTGGAAAACATGCCGTAGCAAAATCAGCGAATGCATTTTTGACTCGCACGTGGGGGGACTCTGCACGGTACGAGATCGCCTCGAGTTCTTCTGTAGTGCGTGATTGATGACGATAACACAAGCGTTTGCACACCTGCTCCCACTCCATAGTGCTGTCCGCCTGCCATTCGGGCCGAACCGACACCAGTACCTCACTGGAAGCATTGATGATCAATTGCTGATGCGGGGATTCCATTTCCAATCGATGCACGGGATTACCAAACGCGTCAGTATCAGGCCTCAACAGACCGGTTATCGGATGCAGATCAATATCATGCTGCATAGCACGCTGCCACTGTTGCTGACGCGGACTCAAATGCAACAAATGATGACCATGCATCACTGTCGCCACATACTCATATCGAGTACTGTGCTCCACACGATAACGACGCAGCACCGCGGGGTCAGTCATACACCCACCATCTGCAAGGCCTGACCCACATGCGAGAAATAACGCCGTGACAACTCATCTGATAATTGGCGAACTTCAGTACTAAGGTCCTGCAATCGGGCGGCAAGCATCTGACGTGCGTAACTAGCACCCTGACCGACCCCTTCAACTGTACCAAAGTCAACATCCATCACCGTAGCCACGGACTTGGTCAGACTCAACGCCACCGACGTTCCTCCCAACTCGCTTAAATGCTGCAGATCATGAAGTATGAAGTCACGCTGATAGGCCATGGTACGTGGGTTAGTGGCATCCCTAATCAGCAATTCAAGCAATAAAGGTAATCGCGGCGCCGCCACATGCCGACTCCGATAAGTAATGGTGCAACTATTAACATCCAGCAACCATTCCAACTCACCCTGAAGTAATGACAACCCATTCTGTAATCGACCTGCTAATAAATCACATAGAAACTGCAGACGTTCTAATCGACGACCGAGATTAAGCAAGCGCCAGCCATCATCTTGCGTCATATCATCCAGAGTGAAGCCACTCATGGCCGCCAAAGACAACAGCATCCAATCAAGTGTCTCGCGTAATTCAACATCACCATTTGATGCCGTTCGCATCTGACGTCTTAAAACATTTACCGTTCGCCAATACTCAGAAGATAATCGACCGCGAACTTGGGTCGCGCACCAGTGCAATCGTTTGAAATCAGCATGCAAAGAGGTGGAGCGATGCTCAAGAAAAATAGCATCCCGCATACTGACGTCATCGTGGTAGACACCAAACTGCTTACAACTGGTTAATGCCGATTTCCATACCGACGACTCGGACTGCATAACAAAACTCGCGCGCAGCAGTCGAACCTTGTTTTCACAACGCTCGTTATATCGCCCCATCCAAAAGAGATTTTCGCCCAGCGTTGACGACACCTCGAATGCATGCTGCGCACTGCGCAATGTTGCACGCGGTGCGATTGGCTTGGTGTCATGGACATCCTGTACTGACGCTTCCGCTGCATCTTTAATCACCCATACATCTTTACTACCACCACCTAGTTGATTAGATACCACATCGGCACTGGTTTCTCCGGCAATACGTGCCAACCCACCCGGTAGCACTCGATACCCTTCGGGGGTGGCGATGGCATACACACGTAGCGTGACGGATCGCGCAGCCAACTGCAACGAGGCACTCGAACTCCATACTGGAACCTGAGATAGTGCAAAACGTTCTTGAGCCACAAAGGTATAAGGGCGACGTCTCATGCGTTCAAATAACTCTTCGCGAGCTGCACCATGAAGTTCATTACCAAAGGCCAATTCACGACGCTGATTGGGAAAGACTGATTTGATGACCAAGTCATCAATATGCTCAAAAACAAACTTCAAGGCGGCAGGTTCACCGCACCACCAAGTAGCCACTGAAGGCAACTTCAAGGCGTCACCCAACAAAACCTCAGCGGCACCCGGCAAAAATCCCATCCATGCAGGTGAGTCCATCACACCCGAACCCAGAGGATTCACCACCGCCACTCGCTGTGCACGTATTGCCTGCAACAATCCAGGGACACCGAGCGCAGAATCACTACGTAATTCAACCGGATCACAATAATCATCATCCAGACGTCTCAGGATGGCATGCACACGGCGTAATCCGGATAAGGTTTTCAGATACACCGTATTATTTCGTACCGTCAGATCGTGACCCTGCACGAGTGACAATCCCAGCTGCCTGGCCAAGTAGGCATGCTCGAAATAGGTCTCGTTGAAAATACCGGAAGTCAGTACCACAGCAAGCGAATCATCTTGTGCATGTGTTAACAACTGTTCGCGCAAGCTACTGAAAAAACCCTGCACATTGCGCACTTGTAATTCCCGCAATACATCAGGCAATACCCGTGCCGTAATGTGGCGATTCTCAAGCGCATAACCCGCACCTGAGGGAGTTTGGGTACGATCATTTAAAACCCACCAGCGTCCGTCAGGGGCTCGAGCGAGATCTACCGCATACATCGGCAACCATGCGTCGCCCAATGGCTGGATACCCTTACAGGGCCATAGAAAATTAGGATGACCAAATACCAGTTCAGGAGGAACTATGGATTTAGACAGCAAGCGTTGGTCACCGTACAGGTCAGCTAACATGGCATTCAGTAATGTAGCGCGTTGCTGAACACCCACTTCGATCCCCTGCCATTCTGTCGCAGTCAGCACCAAAGGGAGCGCATCCAAAGCCCAGGGCCGATCCGTTCCCTTAGGATCGGCATACACATTGTAAGTCACGCCATTTTCAGCAATGAGAGTACGCGCCAGATCCAGCCCCTGCTGCACCCCTTCAGCGCCAGAGGTTGACAAGTAACGCAACAATGACTGCCAGTGCGGACGCACCTGCCCAGTTGCATCGCGTACCTCGTCATAACTTTTAGCACGCGTACGGTATGTTTTTAGCCAATCAACGGTCATGCGTTATTGTTACACGAATACTCTGAATACCGCAGCGACCCATTTAGCAAATTCGACACTAACCCTGACGTAAATCCAAGGTGAATGGAAATTCAGTCTGGGACTGAACAGTAGGAATACTAATCGTTCCAGTGGTATGACCAATGCGGAAGAACCGAGCCAGCCGACGGCTTTCTGCTTCGAAAGAATTAACCGGGCAGGACACGTAGTTGCGCCCACCTGGATGAGCTACATGATATTGACATCCCCCCATGGAACGCTTCGACCACGTATCGACCAAATCGAAAGTAAGCGGTGAATGCACGCCAATAACAGGATGTAACGCTGAAGCTGGCTGCCAAGCTCGATAGCGCACCCCTGCCACATACTCACCCACCTTACCTGTCGGACGAAGTGGCAATGCACGTCCGTTACAGGTCATCACATAACGATCTGGTGCCAACCCATTAACCAAGATTTGCATTCGCTCTACAGACGAATCGACATAGCGTACGGTGCCGCCTGCGCCCCCTTCCTCACCCATGACATGCCATGGCTCTAACGCATGACGCAACTCAACATCAATGCCACGCGTGGCGTAATCACCGTACTTAGGAAAACGAAATTCAAAATGAGGAGCAAACCACTCGAAGTCAAAGGCATAACCTGCTTCATTCATTTCTCGCATGACATCGCGAAAATCCTGTTCCACAAAATAGGGCAACATGAAACGATCGTGTAACTCCGTACCCCAACGCACTAATCGTTCAGGCTCATAGGGTTGCTTCCAGAAACGCGCCAACATCGATCGAATCAATAACTGCTGCGCCAAACTCATCTGCGCATGCGGTGGCATCTCGAAGGCTCGCATTTCCACCAACCCTAGTCGACCTGTCGGGCCATCGGGTGAATACAACTTATCAATACAAAACTCAGCACGATGGGTATTACCCGTGACATCAATCAGCAGATTGCGTAACGCTCGATCTACTTGCCACGGCGGACTGCTGTGATCTTGTTTTGGTAGATGCTTAAATGCCAATTCCAATTCATATAATGAGTCATTACGTGCCTCATCCACTCGAGGAGCCTGGGAAGTCGGACCTATAAATAAACCCGAAAACAAGTAAGACAGCGAGGGATGGTTATGCCAGTAACTGATTAGACTGCGCAGCAGATCGGGACGACGCAGAAAGGGCGAATCCATCGGCGTGGCGCCGCCTAAAGTAAAGTGATTACCGCCACCCGTACCAGTATGACGGCCATCTAACATAAATTTTTCAGCACTCAATCGGGACAAATGTGCCGCTTCATACAAATGCGTAGTACGCTCCACCATGTCATCCCAACTTTCAGCAGGGTGCACATTTACTTCGATCACACCGGGATCGGGCGTAATACGGAATTGTTTTAAGCGTGAATCGGCTGGCGGTTCATAGCCTTCCAAAATCACCGGCAATTTCATGTTCTCTGCGGTGGCCTCTACGGCAGCTACCAATTCAAGATAATGCTCAAGCTGCGAGGCGGGCGGCATGAAGATATACAAAATACCCTCTCTGGATTCAGCACACATGGCCGTACGCGTAATCCAAGCAGCCGATTCATGAGCGGCAGGCCGGCGCTGAGCAGGATCCAGATGCCATGTCGATGGGGCAACTTTAAGTTCACTGTCATCACTCCAATCATGACCCAGCCCATCTCGAACCTGCTGCCTAATCGTGGCATAAGCTGGCAAGACAGGTGACTTAATCGACGGATCAATAGCATGAAGATAAGGATAGTCACCCTTACTGACCCACGGCTGCGAGTCCAGTGGCAAGCGATACCCCAATGCCGAATCACCGGGTACCAAATAACAGCGCTCTGTACGCATAAACCAAGGACCACTCTGCCAACCCGAGTTATCTGCAGTACGCGTTATCGGTAATACATGTCCAACCGCCTTATCAAGGCCGTAATCGAAGACTTTCATCAACCGTTCGCGCTCTAAGGGATCCTCTAATCTTGAATTGAATGGATCCACATTGCTGGGCAGGCGCCGTTCTCGCCACAGGTAATAAAACACATCCTCATAAGCAGGAAACACATGAGTACCAGATACCTTTAAACGCTGCGCCACTTCAATCAAAAAGCGCTTAGCCTTGAGTTCATCCACACCGTAGTGATGACGTTCATCGGCATAGCATGTTGGATCGTGCCATATGGACTCACCGTCTTTACGCCAAAAGCAATTTAACGACCAACGCGGTAACTGCTCACCCGGATACCACTTGCCCTGACCAAAATGCATCAGTCCATGCGGTGCATACTTGGTGCGCATACGATGAAACAAATCCGCAGCCAACTGGCGTTTTGTAGGCCCCATGGCTGCAGTATTCCATTCCGCACCATCTGGATCATCGACCGACACAAAGGTAGGTTCGCCACCCATGGTCAGCCGCATATCAGCCGCTTTTATCTCCGCATCAATGTCATGACCTAGCCGCTCAATTTGCTGCCACTGCGTTTCAGAATAAGGTTTAGTGACACGAGGCGCTTCCCAAATACGCTGCACCTGCATGTGATGCTCAAACTGAACTTCACATTTATCAGTCGCACCGCTAACTGGCGCCGCTGAAGAGGGTTCAGGACTGCACGCCAGCGGAATGTGTCCCTCACCCGCTAACAACCCAGAGGTGGGATCAAAACCAATCCAACCCGCTCCAGGCAGATACACCTCACACCATGCATGCAAATCAGTGAAATCGTGTTCTGGGCCAGATGGTCCATCTAAGGACTTCACATCCGCAGTCAGTTGAATCAGGTAGCCTGACACAAAACGTGCTGCGAAACCTAAATGCCGCAATAGATGCACCATCAGCGCAGCAGAATCTCGACAGGAACCCGATCTCTTTTCGAGAGTGTCTTCCGGTGTTTGCACCCCAGGCTCTAGTCGAATGAGATAGCGAATATCACGGGACAACCGCACATTTAAATTAACCAGAAAGTCGATAGTAAGACACGGCTTCCTCTCTATGGTCTCAAGATAACTTGCCACAATCGGCGTCAAAGGCGCCTTAATCAGATTAGTAACCAGCTCGCGTTTTTCTGTGGCATCGTAATGAAAGGGAAAACGCTCTGCATGTTCCGCCAAGAAGAAATCAAAGGGATTCAGCACAGACATCTCGGCAACCAAATCGACTTCAATTCGAAGCGCGTTCATCTTGTCTGGAAAATTCAACCGCGCCAAAAAATTAGACTGTGCATCCTGCTGCCAATTAATAAAGTGCTTATCGGGGGTAATTTTTAGTGAATAAGAAAGAATCCGAGTGCGGCAATGTGGCGCCGGCCTTAAACGGATGATTTGCGGACCGACACTGATTAGGCGGTCGTAGCGATATTCAGTAACATGATTGAGGGCGACATGAATAGACACGGTTTTACCTGGGCACGTTGCCTGCAGTTTGGAATCACAATCTTCTAATGCAAAAGATGATCCACTGACGCCACTGTTAGATCTTATTGCTTCGTTTGCCCAGCTTAAGTGCGCCCCACACACCGCTTTGCACCAGTACTGAACAACCAGCCCATTACTCGCCCTGTACTGGCGCTGCAATCGTTCTATTTGTAGGGGCAAGCAAGCCACAGTAAAGTAGGCCACTTCATCAAGGAAAAACCCGCTGCCAAGGTCAGACCTTAACGCTGCAACTGATATGACTCCCTTTGACAACCAATCACCGGCATTCAACCAAGCACTCACACAGGCCAGCAGTGAACTGGGCATGCCAGATTACTACGCCCCGTGTGTCAGACCGCTATTTGCCATGCCCATGCAGCAATGGCCGATGTGCTGTGGCGGCGGATGCGAACCCTGCGCGCAGACGCTGATCAATGTCGCCTGCAGAATTTGCGAACTGCTGAACTTTAATCCCGATCACCTGCCCGGCGACGGCAAGACTGAGGCTTAACCTCGCCGCCAGCGATAGGCCTTATTTTTTCCCCAACGCTTTCAACAAGGCATCCGCAATCATCCCGCTGCCGATGCTCTCAACCGGCTCAGCAGCACGCACAGGCTTACGCGCACTCTGTTGACGATCATTGGAGGCAGGTCTTCGAGGGATGCCATCGCCTGAAGGCGTACGTACCGGACTGTCTTCCATTCGCATGGTGAGGGCGATGCGCTTTCGGGGCGCATCTACTTCCAGCACTTTGACCTTTACCACCTCACCTGCTTTAACTACTTCACGTGGATCTTTAATGAACTTATTGGACAGCATGGAAATATGCACAAGACCATCTTGATGCACACCAATGTCGACAAACGCACCAAAGTTAGTGACATTGGTAATTACTCCTTCTAGCACCATACCGGGCTTGAGATCTGCAATCTCTTCAACCCCTTCTTTGAATTCAGCGGTCTTGAATTCCGGCCGCGGATCCCGCCCTGGTTTTTCCAGCTCTTTCAGGATGTCACGCACCGTCGGCAAACCAAACTGCTCATTGGTGTAATGCGGTGCATTGATTGCTTTCAGTACCGCGACATCACCCATCACCGCTTTGATCGGCTTGTGTAAATCAGCCAAGATCCGCTCAACCAGCGGATAGGCTTCAGGGTGTACCGAAGAAGCATCCAGTGGATTGTCGCCACCTACCACGCGCAAAAATCCCGCAGCCTGCTCATAGGTTTTGGCGCCTAAACGTGGCACTTTCAATAACTCTGCACGTGACTTAAATGCACCATGCTGATTGCGAAAGTTAACTACATTCTCAGCAATGGAGCTGGATAACCCAGAGATACGTGCCAATAAAGCCGGTGACGCAGTATTCACATCGACACCTACAGCGTTAACGCAATCCTCCACTACCGCATCGAGCGAGCGTGCCAACTTTGTCTGACTCACGTCATGTTGATATTGACCCACGCCGATTGACTTAGGATCAATTTTGACCAGTTCAGCCAACGGGTCTTGTAAACGTCGCGCAATGGATACGGCACCACGCAGACTCACATCCAGTTCCGGTAATTCTTTTGATGCCAGCTCTGAGGCCGAGTACACCGACGCACCCGCCTCAGAGACCACCAACTTAGTCAGCTTCAAATCCGGTAACTTTTTGATTAACTCAGCCGCCAGTTTGTCGGTTTCACGCGAAGCCGTACCATTACCGATACTGATCAGATCAACCTTGTGCTTGATAACCATTAACGCCAACGCATGTAGTGCACCGTCCCAATCATTACGTGGCTGATGAGGATAGACCGTTGCGGTATCAAGCACCTTACCCGTGTGATCCACCACGGCCACCTTCACACCCGTACGAATGCCGGGATCTAAGCCCATAGTGACATGCCTACCTGCCGGTGCAGCGAGCAGCAAATCATGAAGGTTGCGAGCAAACACACGAATGGCTTCTTCCTCTGCGGCCTCACGTAAAGTGGTGAATAACTCACTTTCAATCTGCCAAGACACTTTCACCTGCCACGTCCAGCGAACTGTCTGTGCCAACCAAGCATCAGCTGGACGTGACTGATCCACAATAGCAAAACGCGCCGCTATCTTGCGCTCACAAGCATGCACATCCGAAGGTTTGGCGTCAGCTGATAATTCTTCAGGAAGCTTGATAGCAAGACGTAATATTTCTTCACTACGGCCACGAAATAAGGCCAGCGCACGATGTGAAGGAATCTCCTTAAACGATTCACTGTAATCGAAATAATCGCGGAATTTAGCGCCCTCAGCTTCTTTGCCCTCTACCAACTTGGCCAACATCACTCCATTGGACTGCATATATTCACGCAGACTACCCAATAAGGTCGCATCTTCTGCAAACCGCTCCATCAGAATCTGTCGCGCTCCTTCCAGCGCCGCCTTCACATCGGGAACCCCCGGATTTTTATCCCCCTCGGCAGTCACGAACTCCGGCTTCAGATACTGGGCCGCTTCAATCTCAGGACTCAAGCTTGGATCAGACAACAAGCGATCAGCCAACCCCTCCAATCCAGCCTCTCGCGCAATCTGTGCCTTGGTTCTTCGTTTGGGCTTATAAGGCAAATATAAATCTTCCAGTGTCTGCTTGGTTTCTGCCGCTTCGATACTGGCGCGCAGCTCGGGCGTCAACTTTTCCTGATCAGCAATACTTTTCAAGATCGCGGCACGACGTTCCTCAAGTTCACGCAAATACAGCAAACGTTCTTGTAAGGTGCGTAACTGCGTATCGTCCAGGCCATCAGTCACCTCTTTACGATAGCGCGCAATAAATGGCACTGTTGCCCCTTCATCCAACAACGCGACTGCAGCAGTAACCTGTGTCGGCTTGACTAATAATTCCTTAGCAATACGAACTTCAATCGAGGGGAGCATGACGGCCTTATTCGGTACATAAACACAAGGCGCGCACTATGCAGAAACCCCACAAGATCAACAAGACTTGTAATCCTGTGTTTTTACGGTTCCGAATTAGGAACCCGCTTGGGTTACCTGCCCTGCATCCGGGTATTTATAGTTGCGGTGTAACCGAAGCATGAAGCTGAACTAAGTTGACAGATCGATACGTGTGTCCGCAGGCACACAATAAATTTCAATCGGATTGGTTCTACCCCGCAAAATGAGCGGTGGCAATGCAATAACAGGCACAGGAGATTCACCCGTAGTATCTATTGCTGATTTCAATGCATGCGTGAATAAGACCTCACCGGCTCGGGCACGTTGACTTAACCGTGCCGCAATATTCACCGCATCGCCAATCAATGTGTAATTCATGTATTGGTCAGAACCGATATTACCGGCAATCACTTCACCGTAATTCATACCGATACCCAACCCGGTTTCAATTCCATGGCGCCGCACCCACTGCAGTGCCAAGGGGGCAAACCCACTGAGCATGTCACAGGCCGCACGAATGGCCCGAACCGAGGCATCCGGCTGTGACACCGGCACACCAAAACCCACCATTAACGAGTCACCAGCCATATTAAATACCGTACCTTCATGCTGAACGGCTGCTGCAGTGAGCACAGCAAAAAATTCATTGAGCAATTCAAACACCTGAGCAGCGGTTAAGCGCTCAGCCAGCCCAGTAAAGCCACGCATATCAGCAAACAAGACGGCAGCATGAAGACGCTGACCAACACTACGCACCACGCCATCAGCAGATGATCCCGTCAAAATTCGATCAACCAACTTTGGGGACACGTAGCGGCGAAAGACATCCCGAACTTGAACGCGACCACGCTCGGCATCCTTGAGTTGCTCCGCCATGCAGTGATGAAGAAACTGTTTATGGTGCAACAGAGTTTGCAGCCGCGCCTGAATCTCATCGTGCTGGGTAGCCGCATGGAAAACGGCATCAACGCCCGCTTCATAGGCCAATGTCTGCCACTGTTCGTTATCGGTCAACACCACCTGTGGTATCAGCGCAGTGGATAAGCGATTACGAAGCAGACGGCAAAGATCAAGGCTCTCTACCTGATCTACATCAAGAAACACCATCTGACTACTTTCAAGCTCAGCATGAGACAACAACTGGCCCACACTATCAGCCCAGATCACCGAATGATTCAGTGACTCTAACCAGAGCTGAATGCGCTGGCGCGATGGCCGATGACCGACCAAGGCGATACACGTATTGTGTTGCGTCATCTATTCCATACTTATTGAGTGACAGTCCAAGTATAGAGTGTGGCGGCTGACGTCAGCTTGTGCAAGCATCCGGCCAGTCAGGGCCCGTAGATCTGGGCCGTTCAATGCAGATAGAAATGCTTTAATGCCTTATAGATGAGCAGCACCCCATTTACTGCAGCATAGCTTTGGCACCACCTGTACGTAACACTCCCACCACCACACCTTCGATAATCAGAGACTGTTCCCGGATATCGACCTTGAGGGGCTCGAAGTCCTCGTTTTCGGGCATCAACCACACCACCGAACCCACCTGCTTGTAACGTTTCACCGTGACGTCCTCCTCGAGACGTGCCACAACGACCTGCCGATTACGTACTTCTGGGGTGCGGTGCACGGCCACTAAATCACCATCCATGATGCCTATGTTTTTCATGCTCATGCCACGGACTTTCAGTAGGTAATGGGGCCGAGGGCGAAACAATTTGGGATCAATCTGGAAATGCGCCTCGATATTCTGTTCGGCCAGAATAGGCTGGCCTGCAGCGACACGACCGACCAACGGTAAGCCCACTTCTTCACGCAATTCGTCTTTCAACTGAATACCGCGAGAGGCACCCGGTAGCAACTCCAACACGCCTTTACGCGCCATGGCACGCAGGTGCTCTTCCGCTGCATTGGCCGATTTAAACTTAAATGCTTGAGCAATTTCGGCACGTGTGGGTGGCATGCCTGATTCACCGAGTGCATCCTGAATAAAACGCAAAATTTGTGCTTGACGCGGTGTAAGTTGTTCGGACATGGCAACCCCAAATCGTATAGAAATTGACTCAGCCAATGACGTGGCCAAATAAACAGGCTGGCTTTTTATACAGGTATTTGTTGGACTTAGCAACCTCGGGGTCAACTGCCCCGCCGCGCACCCTAACGAGACCTACAGCACAGTCTTAACTACCAAATCACCGCTTATCGCCCACCATGCGCCGAATATCAGCTTAATCTGCCGCTCTGACCGTCATTGAGTACAGTGCCCTTTATGAAAAAAGCCACCACGCGTCAACACCAGCATGACCAACTGGGCTTCAGTTTGTTAGAACTGATCATTACCATTTCGCTGGTCAGTATCTTGGCTGCGTTTGCCATACCGAACCTGCAAAGCTACATAATGAACAGCCGTATTAATGGCGCCTCGCAGCAACTCATACAGACTTTTCAAACCGCACGCAACGAAGCAACAAAGCGCCAGCGAAATGTAGTGGTTTGCCTTGCCGACTCCACCCCCACGTGCACAATGGGTAACAAACCGAGCGGATGGATCGTATTCGAGGATGCGAATGCGAACTGGTTATTCGATAGCACTGAGACATTGATTTCCGTTCGCAACTTTAACGCTACCAAACTATCGGTATTGGCGGATGGCAGTAACCGTGTCAGCTATAACGCAACGGGCTTTGCGGCTATCGGCAATGGCGCCAACCCACAAATCAGAAGCACCGGAATGGTCATTTGCGACAGACGCGGCAATGTAGATAGTAACGGTGGGCCCGGTGAACAGTCTGTCGCACGTGGCCTGATCATTGCCGGTACAGGACGGGTGAGTCTAACTAAACTTAGAAGCAACACGACCCCGCCTGGCATTGA
Source organism: Pseudomonadota bacterium (assembly GCA_947454465.1). GTDB lineage: Bacteria > Pseudomonadota > Gammaproteobacteria > Steroidobacterales > Steroidobacteraceae > CAILZL01. The sequence continues at coordinate 43,509 of CANGJP010000007.1, read as the reverse complement.
ACAATTATTAACCGCGACCGGATCAAGCTGTTCATGATACCTCCACGAGCTGCCCCCAAAGTCATCACCACTACGTCACTTCTCTGCCGTGGAACATACAAGCACCACACTGGAATAGGGCTTGTCGAAGTGCTCGTTGCCTTGATTGTGATGAGCGTGGGAATGCTGGGGATTGCATCTCTGTATGTCACCACATTGCAATCCAAAACCACTGCACTATCGCGCATGAAAGCCGTCAACCTAGCCAATGATATCGCCGAGCGTATTCGCGCCAACCCCAGTGCAGCCAGCGCATATTTGCTCGCCACTACGGATGCCACCGTAGCGACAGACTGCACCACAGCTAACTGCACACCAGAACAGATGGCTGCATCCGACTTATATCAATGGGATCTCATGATCCACGATACCTACAATAACGATTACAGCAACTCAACCAACGGCACTGGTCTACCTGGCGGTACCAATGCGGTTCAACGCAGCATTGTATTAACCACGCCTCAATCCATCACCACGCCCGCCGCCCTGACAATTAACCTTGCCTGGAGTGAACCCAGCAGCGGCACATTAAGCTACGCCTTACAGGTGCAGCTATGAACCACAGGCCAGCACGCTATCGCCCTGTCAGCCTGTACCACCAACGCGGCGTCAACCTGATCGAGATCATGGTTGCCATGGTCATCGGCCTCTTTCTGGTGGTGGGAGCCAGCACCCTGTATGTCAACACCAAGAAAACTTCAGATGTCGATGATGCGATCGCCAGGATGCAAGAAACCGCACGCTATGCCATGAGTATCATCGAATCTGACGTTCGAATGGCCAACTACTGGGGACTAAAAAAAGATGGCAGCAGCTTTACCAATGCAAACTCGCTCAACACCACCGTTACCGGCACCACCACCAGTAACAAATTTGGTGGCATGACCGCTGCCAGTCTAGAGCCCACGACGGGCAACACCTGTGGCAACGGCTATGCAACCAAGGTTGAAGCGTACTTGGAAGCCACGAATAACGACTACCCGTTCACCGCCACCTGTCCAGCCAGCCCCACTTCTGCCTCGGCCAGTGCCGACACACTCACCGTTAGAAGAGCTTCTACTCCAACTAGCAGTGCTGACGGTCAGTATTTACAAATTTGCTCCACACGCACTACCGCGACCCTCATCAACGATGCAACTGCAACCTGCTCCAATGGAGAGATTCATAATCTATCGGTCAATCTCTATTACGTTGACCGCGGTTCTGATCAGAACACGAAATACCCCTCCTTACGACGCAAAACCCTCGGGTCTGGCAAAACCTTCAGTGATGTCGAGGTCATCCCCGGCGTGGAAGATATTCAGATTGAGCTAGGCTGGGATGATTCCAGCGATGTCATGAACAGCATCGGCGCCGTTCGCTATGTACAACCGGGCAACACCGTACTGAGCAGTGGGCGCATTGTCGCCGTTCGAATCTGGCTGTTGATTCGCGCTGAGCAACCCGACTATAGCTTCAAAGAAACGCGTACTTATTCCTACGCAGATCGCATGACTAACACCGTCAGCGATCTAAATGCGGGGGGCGCGGATGGCGCTATGTACGCTCCACGTGACAATTATCGACGCCTATTGGTATCACGCACAATTTATATACGTAACGTCACCGGCACCTAAGTCTGCTCATGACACCTACCAAACTACATATCGCTAAACAGCAATCTGGCACGGCATTAATTATTGCCTTGATCTTGCTAGTCGCGCTGACGCTGATGGCCATCTCCAGTGTAAATACCGCTAGCCTAGACCTGATCATGGCCGGTAATGAACAATACCGTTCACGTGCTTTTACCGCTGCTGAAGCCGGAATTGAAAACGCACTACGAACAGGCACCTTCAACAGTCAAACCAATTTCAGTGCTTCTGCAAGCACCGGTACCGGTCAAGATGGCTATACCTATAAAATCACCAGTCCAAATAGTGGTGTAGTTGAAGCAGCACCCACCGGCTACAGCTCAGGCGGTGGTCAATTTGGTGCGGTGTATTTTCGCATCGAATCAGAAGGTGTATCAGAACGAGGAACTCGAGCCACCGTTACCCAAGAATTATTTCAGGTGGTAAACACCGCTGATGGACCTGGGTTTAATAGCGCTTGCGGAAATGCAAGCCTAGATGACACCGCTTCAACCTGCTGATCAGAGTGATGATGCTTATGCAACTAATGAATTTTGCTCTCAATGCACGACAAACCGACCGCGCTTGAGGATCAACATATGACCACGAACCGAATACGCTCACTATGGATCAGCGTCGTACTAACTGTATTCGTACTCTCGCCGACATGGGCAGATGACACGGAAATATTTTTTGGCAGCAATAATGGTAGCGGCTCGGGCAACCCTAACATCATGCTGATACTCGACACCTCCGGCAGCATGTCTACCACAGTCACCACGTATCTACCGTTCGATCCCACCGCCAGCTACAACGGTAATTGTAGCGACAACAATATCTACTACAGCCTGCAACAAACCAACACTGTTATTCCAACTTGTAGCACTGGCGGCGCCATCTCCAATGGCACCACCACCCGAGGATATATAGACAAAAATAGCTTCTATTGCAGCAGTGCAACGGACAGCAACGGCGCCTTTAGATCCGCAGGGTACTTACAAGATGCGGGTATTCGCTGGATTACTACTGCTACACAAGTAGGCTCTGCATCGCCCACTTACACGTATGCTTGGAACTCAGCACTCAATCCCGCAAATAATTCTTTCACCACCGGCCACGGCCAAAACAGAATCACGACAACCATCACGTATACCAAAGGTGCCATCGCCTGCAAATCACATAACTACGATCAAAATTATCCTAATAACTATAACCCTACGTCCACGACCAAATGGACCAGTAATGCAAGCTATTCGTATTGGCCGCCCAGCTCCAACGCTGGCACAGAAACTCAGTATGTTTTTTATAGTGCCTCTTACCTGAATTGGTATGCCAATTATCGCGTGCAGGGCACCTTAAGCCGCCTGTCAATTATACAAACTGCTGCCAAAAGCCTGATTGATTCTTTGAACAACGTGAATCTTGGGTTGATGCGCTATGACGCGAAGGCCAACGGCGGCATGGTGATGGCGCCCATTCTTGACGTAGTCGCGCAACGTAGCTCGCTTAAAACCGAAATTGATACCTGGAAACCTAGCGGTGGCACACCTCTCACGGAGACTCTTTCTGAAACGTATCGCTACTTTAGTGGCAGTACCGTCAATTACGGCAACACTTCCTATAAGTGCAATCTGAGTGGCGGCTGCTCCACTAGTAGCGACTACACATTAACTCCCAGCGTCGCTAGTTCACGAAGTAATGGCAACATCAGTGGCACGACCTATAAAAGCCCGATGAATTATTCCTGTCAAAAAAACTACGTCGTGTACTTAACCGATGGCCTTCCTAATGGCGATGCTGGTGCAGACACCTTCATCAAAAGCTTGGACCCAACCAACGCGAGTTCAGCTGCGTGCTATACCTCGAACAGTAACATCTGGACTTCCTTAGGTGTAACCGATCCAAATACAACCTCTAACAACACGACTGATGGCACCTGTCTAAAGAAACTCGCCAGTTACATGTACTCAAATGATTTATCCACCACATTAAGCAACAAACAAAACGTCACCACCAATTTTATTGGCTTTGGCAGTGACGTTGCGAACGGCTCTTCGTTTGCTTATCTCAGGGATGCATCCATTGCCGGCGGAGGCAATGCTTACACAGCAACAGATCTCACCAGCCTTACTAACACACTTAATGAAATCATATTATCGATCAGGGAAGACAGCACCACTTTTACCTCACCGTCTGTAGCGGTCAATGCCTTCAATAAAACTCAAGTCCTCGAAGATATTTACATCTCTGTCTTTCAACCTAGCTTGAAAACTCACTGGCTTGGTAATGTTAAAAAATACAAAATGCGCGACGGAAAAATTATCGGTCAAGACACGTCCGTCAGTGCCATCGATACGACCACCGGGTTCTTCAATTCGACATCACAAAGCTATTGGTCTGATAGCGTCGATGGTCTGACAACGGCTAGCGGTGGTGCTGCCAACGAAATTCCTGAACCGGCTTCGCGTAAGGTGTACACCTATATCGGCAGCGACCCCAGCATTGGCAATTTTCCTGATTTATCCAGCAACTTAACTTACTCCGTTGAAGACAGTAATACGGCCATTACGAGCAGCATCCTCAACATTGGTAACGCTGGTGACCCATCACGCACCAATCTCATCAACTGGATACGGGGTCAAGACATCAATGACGATAACAACAATCAGAACACCACTGAGGCCAGACACGTTATGGGTGATCCAATTCATTCAGAACCCGCCGTGGTCATTTATGGCAACACAGGTTCCACAACCACTGAACAACTTAATGATGCGGTAGTCTATGTGTCAACGAATGACGGGTACTTACATGGATTCGATGTCAGCACTGGCACTGAACTGTGGTCGTTTATTCCACAGAATTTATTAAGCGAACAAATTTCTCTTTACACCAATCCTTCTAGCAACACTAAACACTACGCTCTGGATGGCAACATTCGTGTGCTCAAATATGACATCAATGGCGATGGCAAGATTGATGCTTCTGCTGGTGACCGCGTATTTTTATACTGTGGTCAAGGCCGTGGTGGTGACCGCTATTACGCGCTGGATGTCACCAACAAAACTCATCCAAAATACATGTGGAACCTTAGCTCCACTTCATTAGGCAATATCGTTCAACAATCATGGTCCACCCCTACGTTAGGGCGTATAAAGATTAAAAACGCCACGCAAAACCCGCAAAAGCTTGTACTCGTTTTCACCGCCGGATATGACACACAACATGAAAGCAGCCAAGGTTATCGTTCTGTTGGCGATGCTTATGGCAACGGCTTATACATTGTGGATGCAGTAAGGGGTACCGTGCTGTGGTCACAAACCAAAACATCCACGGGCGCCTTTAGCAACATGACCCACGCCATCCCAAGCGACCTGGCCGTACTGGATACCAACACAGACGGTTGGACCGATCGCATGTACGTAGGGGACATGGCCGGTCAGTTATGGAGATTTGATATCACCAATGGCAATACTGCAAACGACTTGGTGGCGGGTGGCGTGATCGCCTCGTTGGGTGCCAAAGCTGAATCGACACCGAGCACTGCCAATAATCGCCGGTTTTATAATCAACCAGACGTTGCGAAATTAATGAGCCCCAATGGTATCGGCTATTACAATGTCTCGATCGGGTCGGGAGACCGTGCCCACCCCAAACTGAATACCACCACAGTCGATCGATTTTACGCCATTCGTGACTATCATCTTGAGCCGATGTCTCAAGCAACCTATGACGCCTATACACCCATTAAAGAATCTGATCTCACAGCCATTTCTGGCACGTCCCTAACGTCCATCAGTGGTAACGGCTGGATGCTCACCCTCAGCGCCAGTGAGAAAGTATTGGCTCAATCTATCACCGTCAATGGCTCGGTGATGTTCACCACGTACCTGCCAACAGGTTCAATAAATTCGTGCAGTGTCTCAACAGGAAGCGGACGAGCGTATGCGGTTAATATCAGCACGGGCTATAAATATTTCAGCAATCTTTATGAAAGCTTTACCACAACGGGACTGCCGTCTCAGATTACCATTGTGAATCAAGCAGGCATCACCCGTACAGATGGAACCACTGCTTCAAGTAGCTCAACCTCATCCACTTCCAGCTCCTCCTCATCGGCAGGAGCCACACCCACGCCCGCTTCAGGGGCCTGTCTATCAGGGGTAAACATTCTCGGTAACTGTATGCAATTTGGCAGTATGGTAAAAACATTCTGGCAGGAATCGGGAGCCTATTAGCATCATGGCCGCCACATCAAACACATTCGGAAATCAACCCATGCGTAAACTGCAACATGGCGTTTCATTAATCGAGTTGATCATCGTTTTATTAATCGTGTCGATACTCGCATCCGTCGCCTACCCCAGTTATCGCAGCTATACACGACGCGCCCATCGCACTGAAGCTAAAACAGCACTACTGCAATTACAAGTTGCGCAAGAAAAGTATTTTTTACAAAACAATGCCTATGCGCCAACGCTAAATACTGACAATCTTGGACTGGGCTACACCAGTCAAACACCCGAAACATCCAACGGGTATTACACGCTCAACTATACCGTCGGCAATCCTGCAACAACCTATACCGTTACCGCCACCGCGAATGCCAAACAGAATGGAGACACCAATTGCATACAGTTTGCAATCAATCAGACTGGTGCACGAAGCTCTTACGATAGCAGCGGCGTCGCCACCACCGGCTGCTGGTAGGGTGAAAGGCATTATGCCGGTATGCTATAGCTATATTTTGTTTTTATAAAAACTAGCGACAACCACGTAGAGTCATAGCGCCATTTCACGACGTTCTACGCCTAACCACTAGTATCTATTCGCGTAATTTTCTATACGCTTAACACCACTCTTGTTTGGTTGCTGTATCCGTTAAAGATCACCCTTTTTTCAGCTTGAAGCTGTTGATTATTTCTCTTCACTTTTATTCAGCACAGAAGGTTAGTTTTATGCAAAAAGCTATTTACAACACTGTCAAAATCGGCACCGCCAGTTTGCTTCTGTTGACACTCTCGGCATGCCAAAATACCAAAGCGATTGATGAAGTGCGTGCGCTCGCCACCAAGGCGGGTCAAGATGCCGCTGCTGCTCAGACCACCGCCAACAGCGCTAGCTCAGCAGCCTCTGCGGCCAATAAAGCAGCCGCAACGGCACAGACAACAGCTGATAAAGCACAAACAACGGCCAACCAAGCTCTGCAGGCAGCTAAAACCGCTCAAGCTGGTGTCGATGCAACGAATGAAAAGTTAGATCGTATGTTTAAACAATCCGTGTCGAAATAATCTTCACGACCAAGCTGAATCTAAAAGCCGCACTTTACTGCGGCTTTTTTATTATCAGTCAATGATTGATTTTAATGGAATGACGCTCATGCTCATCAAACACTTTCACTTGGATCGGTAAGCCAGAAGCGCTCATGAATGCCTGCTCAGCGCCCTGCCAATCAAGCCTTACCGGATGCTGTTTTGTGACCGAAACAAACAGTCGAGTCAATTCAGTCATGTTTGGCGCGACGCTGGCCTGCCCTTTTACTTGAACTGAATGAGTCTCGATATACAACTCATTACCAGACCAACCCATCTTGTAGGGCTGATCAATAATCATCACAGGAGTATTGATCGGCACCTCTTTGAAGAAAGCCTCAATATCTTCGGGAAACATTCGAATACAACCATGTGTTACGTCCATACCGATGGCAGTAGGTTTATTCGTGCCGTGAATGAGATAGGCACCTCCAGCAATTCCTAATCGCATCGCAAACTCACCCAGCGGATTATTCGGCCCCGGCGGAACAACAGCAGGCAAAATTTCGCCTCGTGCAGCGTGTTCGTTACGCACCGAGAGCGGCGGATACCAAGTAGGATGGATTCGTTTGTCTATAATGCGCGTCAATCCTAACGGCGTTTTCCAATCCATTTTCCCAATACTCACTGGGAAAGTCTTAACGACAGGCACATCGCCCGACTGAACTGAAGGGAAATAATAAATACGTTGTTCTGCTACATTCACCACGATGCCGACATGCGGCACATCAGGCAAAATATAACGGCTTGGAATGACAATTCGAGTACCTGCTCCGGGCAGCCAAATATCCACTGTAGGATTTGCCGCCACCATTTCATTGTAGCCAACACGGTACTGACGCCCTAAAGACAGTAGCGTATCTTCATCACCTGCCGTGATGTACTGTACCTCGCCAATCACTGAATTTCCCTGAGTCGGCACGGGGTAGGTCACAGCACTAACGTGACACGAATAAAAGCTCAACAACAGGAGCAGCGCGCGTAACCACATGGCCCTATGTTGCGCCAGCCTCTGACATTTGGCTATGTTTTAATGATTAGATTCGAACCAACGCAGAACCCCAAGTGAAGCCACCGCCAAAGGCTTCGAGCAACACCAACGATCCAGGCTTGATACGCCCATCACGAATACCGGTATCCAAGGCCAACGGTACCGAGGCTGCGGAGGTATTACCCTGATCTTGTATGGTTACAATGACTCGCTCCATGGGGAGATCGAGCTTTTTTGCTATACCCTGAATGATACGCATATTGGCTTGATGCGGTACCAACCAGTCAATAGCACTCTGATCTAAATGATTGGCCGCCAACGTTTCATCTACCACTTCACCGAGCTTATTCACAGCTACCTTGAAGACTTCTTTGCCCTTCATTTGAATCACACACTGACTGGATTCCGGCACATTGGGGTTATAACGCTTGGCAGGCCCCGTTGGGTAATAGAGTAAATCCGCATAATCACCACTGGCGTGTAAATGCGTAGAAAGAATACCCGGCTCGCTGGAGGCTTTAAGAATCACAGCACCCGCACCGTCACCAAACAAGACACAGGTGTTGCGATCATTCCAATCCACCAGACGCGTGAGACACTCTGCGCCTACTACCAATGCACACTTGGCATCACCGAGTCGCACAAATTTATCAGCAACACTTAATGCATAAATGAAACTTGAACACGCGGCTTCAAGTTGAATAGCAGGAGGCCCAAAAATACCAAGGCGCTGCTGTAGCAAACAACCGGTATTAGGAAATTGCTGATCAGGCGTAGTGGTACCAATCACGATCAGATCCACGTCCGCCGCGGTAACACCGGCAGCCTCCATCGCACGACGTGCAGCGTGTTCGGCCATGTCACACGTGGTTTCATTTTCAGCCACCACATGTCGGCGCTCGATTCCCGTGCGCGTGCGAATCCATTCATCCGTCGTATCGACCATTTTCTCTAGATCAGCATTGGTCAGCACTTTCTCAGGCAGATAGGAACCGGTACCGACTATTTTTGAATACGTGGTCATTTAACTTGTTCCTGCAATAACTGACTAACCTGAGAAGGCACGCCCTTTCGCGCCTCAACGATCGCAACGCGAATGGCATTAGCAAAGGAATCGGCATCGGCACTGCCATGACTTTTAATAACTACACCATTCAACCCTACCATGCTTGCGCCATTGTGCTGACCCGGATCAAATCGTTTTTTAATTGCTTTCAATACCGGCATTGAAACTAATGCACTGAACCTTCGCAATACGTTGCGGGTATATTCACGCTTCAACGTAGCACCAATCATACGTGCCGCACCTTCCATGGTTTTAAGGGCGACATTACCGGTAAAGCCATCCGTCACAACCACATCCACTTCACCACTGAAGATATCATTGCCCTCAACGAAGCCGATATAATTCAGTGTACTGCTCTGCAACAACTTCGCTGCTTCCTGCACCAGATCATTGCCCTTGATATCTTCCGAACCAATATTGAGCAAGCCGACGCGAGGGCGCGTCATCGACTGTAAATCCGTCGCTACCACACTACCCATGACGGCAAACTGCAATAACTGTTCTGGGGTACAATCCGCATTGGCACCCAGATCCAACATGTGCGTATGGCCATGATGGGCAGGAATACGAGATAAAATGGCTGGTCGATCAATTCCAGCAATGGTTTTCAAAACAAAACGTGCTGTAGCCATCAAGGCACCGGTATTACCAGCACTGACACAGGCCTGAACCTCACCAACTTGAAGCAAGTTCAATGCGATACGCATGGATGAATCTTTTTTCTTACGCATGGCGTCCTGTGGACGCTCATCCATGCCCACCACCTCAGAGGCATGATGAATACGCAAACGACCCGCTAGCTTGGCCTGATATTTCTCGATCAGGGGCGTGAGAACAGCTTCTTGACCAACCAGTACTATCTGTACATCCTGCTGTTCGGAAAGGATTTTAAGTACAGCAGGCACAGTAACGGGTGGCCCATGATCACCACCCATGGCATCAACTGCGATGCTAAGCCGCTGGATTGGCTGCATACTCAAAGGAGTGAAATCTACGATCTGAGTTGCGGCAAGTACGCAAACGCAATGAGATCAATCATTGCGTCTGGTGACTTATTCAGCCTGCTTGTCTTCGCGTGTCTCGATGACCTTCTTACCCCGATAAAAACCATCGGGCGTAATGCGATGACGAGTGTGCGTCTCACCCGATGTCTTATCAACAGACAGGGTGGGCGCAGTCAAACCATCGTGCGAACGACGCATACCGCGGGTGGAAGGAGTTCTACGACTTTTTTGAACAGGCATGATCTACTCTCTACAAAATTCTAAACATCACACAACGCTGCACTCGGCAGCTGATTCATTTACGTAACAATTCGCGCAAATTACCAAACGGTCGCTGCACCGACCCAACTTGGTTTGTCTCCTGAGGAGCCACCACAGAATTCTCTGGCGTATCCAACAGCAAACCAGGTGCAATCTGCACACAATCCTGTTGATCAACATGTTTGGCGATCAACGGCAGTGCCAACAACAATTGCTCTTCAATCAAATCAACGATATTTAACCGTTGGACATTCGACAACCAAGGCTCGTACGACTCAGGCACCTGATCCAAGTCGTCCTCGCTTCCGATTAACATCAACGCAAACTGCTCAGAAACCGGATGACGCATCGCTGCCATACAGCGCTGACACACCAGTTCAACCTCCGTATTTAACGTACCTTCAACCACCGGCCGATGATCAAGGATGGCAAAGGCCAGCTTGACTGCAACCTGGGGCGAATCCGACAGCGCCACGTCTTTCAGACGGGCAAAGCGGGTATCATTAAACTCCCCTTCCCAAGTCAGCCTACCGTGTGCCAGAACCTCAGCATCCACCACCGTAGAGGGAGTGGGAGCGGTCGATTCGGCTGGGGGTCGCGACATGGGGCGCGTATCATAGGTGCGAGCCTGTGCGGTGTCAAAATTTCCAGGTCTTAAACCCTTGTTTTTTCTGAGGGATACTTTATGGATTCAACCCAGTGAATAACTATCGCAAAACGCCAATCAGCCCAGATCACCTTGTACTGGCTTCCACCTCCATTTACCGCCGGCAGCTCCTTGATCGGCTGCGCCTGCCCTTTAGCGTGCACTCGCCAGGTATCAATGAAGATGCCCTACCAAGTGAAGACGTGACCAGCTTGGTTTACCGACTGGCGAAACAAAAAGCAGAAGCGGCGTCAACCCGCTACCCGGATAGCATTATCATTGGCTCCGATCAGGCGGCAGCCCGAGGCCCTCATATATTGGGCAAACCAGGCACGATGGAGGCCGCTTTTGCCCAACTCAAGGCGGCCAGTGGCAGTCAGGTGACTTTTCACACTGCCGTCCACGTTATCGACCCTCACCACCAGAAACACGAAGCGCATATCGACACAACAATCGTTCGTTTCAGAACCCTGAGCGACGAAGAAATCAGCCGCTACCTTGCTGCCGACACTCCGCTAGACTGCGCCGGTGCATTTAAAGCTGAAGCCTTGGGCATCAGCCTGTTCGAACGGATCGACTCCCAAGACCCCACTGCGCTGACCGGCCTGCCTCTGATTTGGCTGTCGGGGGCGCTACGCCGGGCTGGCCTGAGCATCCCCTAGCAAAAAAACTTAGGCAAACGGTCGGGGCTTTTTGGTAGTTGCATCCTTTAAGGTAGCCAGCACAGTATTCAGCTCATCACTGAGGGGGGCCGTGATACTGAACGGCTCACCGGTACCAGGGCGGGCAAATTCGAGAGTATGCGCATGTAGAAACATGCGTTTTAGCCCATATTCACGCAATTGATCATTGCCTGCTTTGTTGCCGTATTTCTCGTCGCCCGCGACTGGATGACCAGCGTAAGCAGCGTGAACTCGGATCTGATGGGTACGGCCGGTGCCAATCTCGATGGCCATCAGGGTGGCCAATTTACCAAACTGCTGTTGTGGCACGAATGTACTGAGCGCCGACATCCCCTCTGGATGCACCCGAACCATGCGCTCACCGCCCTGCTTCTGATTGGTCAGCAGCGGCAGATCAATGCGTTTCTTACCCAATTCCCAGCGCCCGACCACCAGCGCCAAATACCGCTTGGTCATCTCCCGTTCACGGAAGGCCGCATGCAACTCTCGAAGCGCGGCGCGACGTTTGGCGATTAACAACACCCCACTGGTATCGCGATCCAAGCGATGAACCAGTTCTAACTCAGTCAGTTCGGGACGGGCCGCCCGCAGGGCTTCGATGACGCCAAACGCAAGCCCGCTACCGCCATGTACGGCGACTCCCGGAGGCTTGTTCACAATAAGCAAGTCTTTGTCCTCATGGAGGATGGCCCCAGTGATGAACTGCTGCAGGGAATGCGATGGAGCAACACGAGCCGGTACCTGTTCAATGTGAATCGGCGGGATGCGTACCTGATCCCCTACTGCTAGACGGGTTTCTGGTTTAGCGCGCTTACCATTAATCCGCACCTCCCCTTTTCTGATCACCCGATAAACATGACTTTTGGGTACATTTTTTAAAATTCGCAGCAAATAATTATCGAGTCGCTGACCCGCATCACCCTCGGCGGCTTCGGCATAGCTCACTCCTTTGCCCAACGTAAGCTGGGGGAGCGTTGCTTGAGTAGGGAAATCGGAAGAATTATTCATGACACCTGCCGCATAAGGGCATGGAACGGGACACCGCGTCCCGCGATAAATTAAATTAAACAAAGTTGCGACTTAGGACACGTAAGCCATTGATTCCACAAAAATGCATGTTATAGTCACAGCCGTTTCGTTCTTCGGTGACTTGCTGGCCAGCGCCAACAAGCGTTGAAAAGAACAATTATACGCGGTCACCGGCCGCCCCAGCCTGAACCCTCATTATCGCGGTCATGGTGGAGCAACGGGAGCCGCATCTTAGTTGGTTCTGTCTTAACAGGCTATTAGCCAATCAGAACCATCGCTCGGCCGATTGGAACACTGACGCCAAACCCGCAACTCGGGCGTTGGGTCAGTGAAACCAGCGTACCGGGCGGGCCGCAAGATTCGGCAGGATTTTTGAAGCGATCGGAAAGCTCGTTGGCCAAATAAGCCCAAGTCGTCCCCTCGCAGCTGGCATGCCAGCAATTGGAAACGCTAGTTTGATTGAGAATTAAACCCCCTCGAATGGGTGAATGACCACCAATCCAAACAGCCGCCCCGTCCTACCGCCCCTGCGCCCGTCTCGCGCCTTCCACGGCCTCCCAGCTACCAAAAAGTAGGGGCCATATGAAAAGAATGTTAGTAAATGCAACTCAAGATGAAGAGTTGCGCGTTGCTCTAGTTGATGGACAACGAATTTATGATCTCGCCATCGAACTTGCCTCACGCGAGCAAAAGAAAGCAAATATCTACAAGGGCCGAATCACCCGCGTAGAGGCCAGCCTAGAAGCCTGCTTTGTGGATTACGGTTCAGAACGGCATGGCTTCCTGCCCTTGAAAGAAATCTCCAAGGAGTATTTCAAAGAAGGGAGCAACGCCAGCAGCCGCAATATCCGTGATCTGGTCAGCGAAGGTCAGGAAATTATCGTACAGGTGGAAAAAGAAGAACGTGGCAATAAGGGCGCGGCCCTAACCACTTTCATCAGTCTGGCCGGCCGTTTCTTGGTACTGATGCCCAACAATGCACGAGCTGGCGGCGTATCGCGTCGCATTGAAGGGGAAGACCGTGACCAATTGCGCGAGGCCCTCGACAGTGTGCAACTACCAGAAGGCATGGGTGCCATTGTGCGCACCGCTGGGGTAGGACGCTCCGCCGAAGAACTACAGTGGGATGTCAGCAACATGCAGGCTGTATGGCAAGCCATACAGGAAGCCGCCACCCGCTCCGCCCCTTTCTTGATCTATCAGGAATCTAAACCGGTTATACGTGCCTTACGCGATTACCTTGGTGACGACGTAGGCGAAGTTTTGGTCGACAGCCCGAGCGTCTTTGCTGAAGGCCAGGATTACATGCAACGCTTCATGCCCAACAGCCTGCGTAAACTCAAGCTGTACGAAGATGAGGTGCCGCTGTTCACCCGTTATCAGATCGAAAACCAGATTGAGTCCGCACACGCCCATGCACTCACCCTACCTTCGGGCGGTTCGATCGTTATTGATCAGACGGAAGCCTTGGTTGCCATTGATATCAACTCGGCACGTGCCACACGCGGTAGCGATATCGAATCAACAGCCACCAATACCAATCTCGAAGCCGCAGACGAAATTGCTCGGCAACTGCGTCTGCGTGATATTGGCGGTTTGATTGTCATCGACTTCATTGACATGGAATCAACCAAAAATCAGCGCGCGGTTGAAGATCGCTTGCGTGATGCTGTCAAACAGGATCGTGCTCGTATTCAAATTGGTCGTATATCACGCTTTGGCTTGCTCGAACTGTCACGTCAACGCCTACGCCCCTCCATTGCCGAAGCCACCCATCACAACTGCCCACGTTGCCACGGGCAAGGCAAGATTCGTAGCGTCGAATCACTGGCACTGACGTTGCTGCGATTGATTGGCGAAGAAGCTCGCAAAGATCGTACAGCTAAAGTCATCGCTCAACTGCCGGTCGATGTGGCCACTTACCTGATCAATGAAAAACGCGCCGCGTTGCAAGAGTTTGAAAGCAAGACCAAAACGGAAGTCATATTGATTCCAAACAAGTACATGGAAACACCGGCCTATGAAATCCGCCGCGTACGTGAAGATGAGGTCTTACAACCTGAATATACCGGCACGAGCTACAAAATGGCACAGCAACCCACAGTGGATGTCGATGCCCTCGCCAATCGTACCGAGCATAAACCTGTCGCTGCACAACCGGCCGTGACGACGATTGCACCCATACCACCAGCACCCACACCACATACAGCCAAAGCTACAGAACAAGAAAAAGCAGGTATTTTTGTTGCACTGTGGCGGACACTGTTTGGCAGTGGCGACACCGAAGCCACTCCGGCAAAGCCTGCTTCAAGTACCCAACAACGGCACGATAGAGGCGATCGGTCACGTGGACGATATGATCGACGTGGTCCACGCCGTGATGCACGCCATGAAGGTCGCAGCGATTCCCGTGATCCGAAGCGTGACGCCCGCCGTGAGATGACTCCCGAGCAGCGCCAACAACGCGAAGATCAACAACGTGAGCAACACGCAAAGCGGCAACGTGAACGCGATGCACAACGTTCCATCTCCCCGGCCACAGAAGGCATCACTCAGCAACCCTCCGCTCAACAAAGTGAAGGCCAGTCAGATACATTTCCTGTAGATACTCACCCACACAACGACCGTGGACCAAACCGCGGCCGTCGTAATCGCCGCCGTCGCGGCGGCAGAGGCCGAGGCGGGGAAGGACGTCCTTTCCAAGGTGGTGACACACAGGGCAGTGTAGATGGCAGCGTTCAACCGACGCTTGGTGGGAGTGACACCGGCGGAAGTGGTCACATGCATGCTGCTCACGATGGGGGCGCTCACCAACACGAATCACGTGAAAGCCATGCACCTGCTAGCAGCAGCCATGAGCCAGCCCCAGCCGTAAGCACGACTAACGAATAAACGAAACGCACACGATGGGCAAGGATCAAGCTCAAACGACAACGCATTCAGAGCGTGTAGCTAACCCCTACACGCTCTTTATTTTGGGCAAACAGTTCCCGCTCCTCATGGAAAAGCCCAAACCAATGCCCCACCCAATCAGCCTACCAACCTGATAAGCACGTCAAATGACAGCCATTAGGTTGTTTGTGACCCACGTCGGAAATATTCTTCAGTACCCCATCTATAATCCAGACCATGACCACTTCTACCCCACCGCTTGTCATTCATCTGATTGCTGCTGCGCGGCCCAACTTCATGAAAATTGCGCCGCTTTATCACGCGCTTTCTCGTGAATCGTGGTGCGAACCCAAATTGGTACATACGGGACAACATTACGACCCCAATATGTCGGATGCGTTTTTCCGCGATCTGAATATGCCTCAGCCGCATATTCATCTGGGTGTTGGCAGCGGCACACACGCCGAACAAACAGGCGGCGTGATGATCGCTTACGAAAAAGTATGCATGACTCAAAAACCGGATTGGATCATCGTGGTGGGTGATGTCAATTCAACAGCCGCCTGTGCGATGGTAGGGACTAAATTATGGATCCCCGTCATTCATTTGGAAGCTGGCTTACGCAGTCGCGATCGACACATGCCAGAAGAAATCAATCGCCTAGTCACGGATGCAATCTCGGATGTGTTATGGACCCCGTCACCAGATGCCGATGAAAATTTATTGGCTGAAGGCGTATCCGCCCATCGCATCGAGCGCGTCGGCAACATTATGATTGATTCATACGTGATGGTTCGACCCCAGATTGAGGCAGATCAGACACGCGTCAACATAGGACTTGAAGCAGGCAAATATGGCATCGTCACCCTGCATCGACCCTCCAATGTGGACGATCCTGCTGTACTTAAAACACTGGTCGATCAGTTGATTCATATTTCTGCAAAGCTACCCCTGGTCTTTGCTGTGCATCCACGCACGCGTAAGCGACTGCAAGAATTTGGACTACTCAATCAACTAGAACAAGCGAACGCCATTCAACTGACCGAACCGCTGGGCTACATTCAATTTATGAATTTGGTCAGTAGCGCGAAAGCCGTGGTCACTGACTCTGGCGGAGTACAAGAAGAAAGCACCTATTTAGGTATTCCATGCCTAACATTGCGTGAAAACACAGAACGTCCTATTACACTGACGGAAGGATCCAATCGTTTAGTAACGCCTGATTCCCTTGCTAAAAACATAGATGAAGTGCTGAATGGAAAGTGGGTCACTGGCAAGCGACCAGAACATTGGGATGGGAATACAGCATCTCGCTGCGTGGCGGCGCTAAAAAAATTAGCCAAAATTTAATTAACGAGTGATTCTTTCACCAGAAAATAGTGAAGCAAAGGAAAACGCTTGAGTTCATTACACTCAAAAATGGCTAAAGGCGCGGCATGGATGGTGCTATTCAAACTGCTAGAACGATCAATCGGATTGTTCAGTATGATATTTCTGGCGCGCATCTTAGTGCCAGCTGACTTTGGCCTTGTGTCTATAGCCACAGCCAGCATTGCCATACTCGAAGTACTGGGTTCTTTTAGTTTTGATATCGCCCTAATACAACGTAAAGACTGCGATAGAAGCCACTACGACACAGCTTGGACATTTAATGTAATTGTAGGGATTTCAGCCAGCCTACTCGTATTAGCCTTAGCTCAGTCAGCCTCATCCTTTTATAACGAACCACGCCTCAAAGATCTTCTATATTTGCTGGCCTTGAGCCCACTAGCCGGATCTCTTGAGAACATTGGTATTGTGGCGTTTAGAAAAGAAATGAACTTCCATAAAGAATTTGCTTTTTTGATTTCAAAAAGGTTGATAGCCACCACTTTAACTCTGATTCTTGCGGTAACTTTACGTAGCTACTGGGCTCTAGCCCTTGGTGTTTTAGCTGGTCGGATAGTTGGCACAACCTTAAGCTACCTAGTAAATTCATATCGGCCAAGACTGGCTTTATCAAAGAGAAAAGAATTAATGAGCTTTTCGGTGTGGAGTTTCACGACGAACTTTCTACAATTCGCATCTAACAGAATTGGTGACTTCATCATTGGAAGAGTAAATGGACCAACTTCACTAGGAATTTATAACATTGGATATGAAATATCCAACCTACCCACAACAGAATTAGTAGCTCCAATTAACCGAGCTGTTTTTTCCGCCTATGCAAAGATGAGCACCGAAGAACTCAAGGTTGGATATTTATTAGTTGTAGAGACTGTAAGTTTTATAGCCATACCAGCAGCACTAGGAATTGCATCAATTGCAGATATATTAGTCCCGACTTTATTGGGAGATAAGTGGGTTGAAGCAATACCACTAATTAAAATACTAAGCTTCTATGGATTGATACAAGCACTTACAAGCAACATAGGATCGGTGTATTACGCCTTGGGGTTACCGAGAATAATTACCAAGTATTACATCTTCCACGTCCTGATTTTAATCCCTGGTTTTTTTATAGGAACTAATTTTTTTGGGCCAAAAGGTGCTGCTTTTTCGTTATTAATTGCAACAGTAACCATCGTGCCATTTAATTTGAAGAATTTATTTCATCTCATCAATGTGCAACTCAAAGAATTTAGTAAACGTATTTGGCGGCCAATCGTAGCTAGTTTGACCATGCTCCTTGGATTAATGACAATAAAAAGCCATCATCTTTGCATATGCAGCAAAGAAAGCATCTATAACTTAGCCTTTATAGCAATAACAGGAGTCATTTTTTATATAGCCACAGTGTACGCGCTATGGATTAGTTGCGGTAAGCCGGAAGGCATTGAATCTCATGCTTTACTAAGACTAAAACACGCCTATAACAAAGATTCCAGCAGGTAACGAGTGTATGGAATATAGACCCAACCTCCATTTTTAAGACACTTAAGATGAAATAACCAAGCATCCTTTAAGCGCCCTTCACGCAAATAAATCTCGGATAATTCATGAAGAGAAGCTACATATTTCTTTGCCAGAATTTTTTTTATGGTGGCAGGTAACTTTAATGTTTTAACACTCAATAAAAATTGAGGAGAGGCAAGTTTATATTCAATAGTCTTGGATACAGAATCATTATTGTCTTCATTCTTTTTGTATGTTTGATGATGCACATATTTTACTGATTTGTTATTGACAACCAATAATAATAATAAGTACGTCCACTCGAAATATTTTAAATCAGATTTAAACAAATCTGTCGCTACAGAACTCGCCCTAAATATAGATGCTGGAGAAGAGAACCAATTTATTTCTGTTAGCGCAAGCTCAATATTGATATCTTTATTTTTATATTTTTCTTCATCAAGATACGGCAAAACTGAATCAAACCTATGGATTAACCCATTAGTGACCAGAACATCTACATCCAAGTGACTTTCAAGATAATCGACCCTAAATCGTAGTCCATTAGGTAATAACTCATCGTCATCATCTAAAAAACAGAAATACCTAGCATTTGAATGAGATAAACCAAAAAGCCTCGCCATTGAAACATTTGCAATATTTTGCTTTAGGATTAATAACCTATCATCATTACTTAATCTATCAAACAAATCTTTATCATATTTATCTCCGTTAATAACAACAATTACTTGGATATCTAGACCTTCATTTAAAAAAATACTATCTATCGCTCGCTCAAGTAATTTGCATCTAACACTACTACACATTGTGGGAATAATTACGGAAACACTCGCACTTTTTTCTTTATTTTTTCTCATTTTAATAACTTTACTTTATCAGCGGCCTACAGAATTATTCAAATATTCATCCAATACAACTTGCAAATAAGCGTGCCCATCACGCAAGTCTGGCTCAAGATGATTACCTTCAGCCCACTCATTCCATGATTTCAGGAAAATGATTTTATTTTCAGGACGCCTATCTTTAGTGATCTCGATGGCTCGCCGAAGAGCAACTCTAAATAATTCAGGTGATGGGTCTTTCAGAACCAGTCCATTAACACCACTTCGTGGCGTGTTATCCCAGCCATGGATTACAGAGGGGTATCTGGTTTCAGGCATTTTTTTAGGTAAAAAAACATCAATTGCTTTCTTATAAGGAAATACAGTAGGAACACCCAATTTTCTCTGCAATGCATAATATGCAAGCTTTACTGGATTTTTCCATGTTCCCCATGGACGAAGCGGAGGCATATCATTATGTATTGAAGCATCAAAACCACAGTCCTCAGGCTGCTCTCCACCTGGCCTAAATACCCCAATTAAATATAAACCAGGCAAGCCTGCTTCTTTTGCCATTAACCTCCAACGTTTTACAGTCGCCATTGGATCCGGGAAACCGAAAGGTCGCCATACTACAAGCACGGGCTTGCCATCTACACAGATATATCGGTTATCCCTGAATGCAGGTAGCAAAACATTAAAATGAGCCTGATCATCCTGCACACCAGGATATTTTTGTTCGATTAATGTATGTTTTGGTGCGCCATGCCAAATTCCAGTCCATGTATCATTGGCCCAGCAAAGACAGAACGGATATTCTGGCTGCGCTGTTTCTAGAACCTCCTGAAATGGTCGCTCTAATAATCGACGGCCATCACCAAACCAGTAGTGGTAATAACAAAAACCTTCGATACCATAAGATTTTGCAAGCTCTGCTTGCGCGGATCGAACCTCTGGGACTCTTAAATCATAATATCCAAGATCTGCAGGCACATGCGGTTGATAATGGCCCAGATAACGCCGGCGCGCCTTGCCCGCATTTGTCCACTCCGTAAATCCTTTACCCCACCATTCATCGTTTTCTTTAATTGGATGAAATTGCGGTAGATAGAAAGCTATAAATCTAAGCATCGATTTCCTTG
Source organism: Pseudomonadota bacterium (assembly GCA_947454465.1). GTDB lineage: Bacteria > Pseudomonadota > Gammaproteobacteria > Steroidobacterales > Steroidobacteraceae > CAILZL01. The sequence continues at coordinate 23,115 of CANGJP010000007.1, read as the reverse complement.
GCACCATACCACCACTCCTAACCACAACTAAATCATACTTGGATTCTGGCAACACAGGAAAAGCGCTCATACTTGGCGTCTTCAAAATATCCCGCAGTCAGAAAATTAATAAGACGTGCCTTCCAAGGAAGCATCTGTGGGCGTATACCTTTTATTTGAATCAATTTATAACCCGTATCATCAAATAAGCGATCTATGCTCATTTTAGTGAAGAATCGAACATGAGTTCTATCCATGACCCCGCATTCCTGATAACGCCAATCACCAGAAAGATATTCACGCAGAACGGGAAAGTACCTAACGTTAGGTATTGAAGCTACCACATACCCATTATCTTTGAGCTTAATTTTCAAAGTTTTCAAGATTGCCCAAGGGTCTACCAAATGCTCTATGACATCATTCAAAATGACACAGTCTATGCTGTGGTCATGAATTTCTTCTAAAGCCAATTCAACTGGCTTTTCAATCACATGACTTAACCTAGCCCTCGCTAATTTGGATGCTTCTTGATGCACTTCAATTCCTGTTACATGACTGTTAGGAATTTTACGCAAAATACTTTCCCCAAAAGCACCAGCCCCGCAACCAACCTCAAGAAATATCGTTACTCCTATTGGTATAATGGGTAGCATCTCCGATCTTGCATCATTAAAATAATCGCTAATTTCTTCAGATTTGGCCATAGAGATTACTATTAGACATAAGAAAGATTTTATTAAAAAATGAATTGATTACTAAATCTAATAAAACTAGGTATCAATATTTGCATTCTAGCCTCAGCTACTACACGAAACTTGATATAACGCACAAATTTTACTAACTAACAATACTTGATAAGCTTAATATGCACTATTATCAGAAACTAAAAGTCATATATTAAATTCGATGACCAGCCTCCTCCATCAATTAATCAAAAAAATAGCAGAAAAAAAGCCAGATTCAGTTGCTTTACGGCACCGTCAAAGCGCACACACCTATTGCAGTCTACAAAACGACATCACCTCGTTCTCGAGAGCACTCATTTCATTAGGCCTCAACCGGCAAGAACGCATCGCTATCTTTTTACCTAAGCAATTTGAAACTGTTGTCAGTATTTTTGGTACCGTTGCTGCCGGCTGTGTTTTCGTTCCTGTAAACCCTGTACTGAAACCCGCCCAAGTTGAGCACATTCTTCGTGACTGCAATGTACGGGTCTTAGTCACCTCGACAGATCGATACGAGCAACTTAAAGAGAATTTAATCACTTGCCATGATCTACATCATGTCATTGTGGTTGATAAAACAACAACCAAACCTGTTATCCCTACTAATTCGTATACATTAGACAATTGGCACGATTTACTAAATGCTGCACCCACCACACAAAGGCATCGGGTCATTGACACCGACATTGCAGCCATCCTCTACACCTCAGGTAGCACTGGAAAACCCAAAGGTGTCGTTTTATCGCATAGGAATATGGTTACCGGCGCACATAGCGTGGCACAGTATTTAGGTAACACACCGGATGATCGACTGCTGGCCGTACTGCCACTGTCATTCGATTATGGCTTCAGTCAACTCACCACCGCCTTTCATGTAGGCGCAAGCGTGACCCTGATGGACTACCTCTTTCCACGCGACATCGTTAATCTAGTCGTTAAAGACAAGATCACTGGTTTGGCAGGCGTTCCTCCCCTGTGGTCACAATTGACCGATCTGGATTGGCCGCAAGAAGCTCAACAATCTTTACGATATATCACCAACTCAGGTGGAGCCATGCCTGGCGCTACCCTTGCTAAACTTCGCTCTTCACTGCCCAACACTAAACCCTTCTTGATGTACGGACTGACTGAGGCCTTTAGATCTACTTATCTGCCGCCAGAAGAAATCGACCGACGCCCCGGTTCCATGGGCAAAGCCATTCCTAATGCTGAAATCATGGTGGTCAGGCCGGATGGCAGCCCCTGCGCCCCACATGAACCAGGTGAATTGGTACATCGCGGTTCTTTAGTAGCGCTAGGCTACTGGAATGATCCGATCAAAACAGCCGAACGATACAAGCCAACACCTAACCAAGACGCTGGACTGGTGCTCACCGAAATGGCTGTATGGTCTGGAGATACCGTTAAGATGGACGAGGATGGATACCTGTATTTTGTGGGCCGCACAGACGAGATGATCAAAACATCAGGATACCGCGTCAGCCCCAGTGAAATCGAAGAAGTGATCTTTGCTACAGGTTTAGTTGCAGATGCAGCAGCAGTTGGCGTTTCCCACCCCACACTAGGACAGGCTATCGTCGTGTTGGCAGCGACTGCGCCAGGTATTGCAGAAGACTCCACCAAACTAATCAATGAATGCAAGAAACAACTGCCTGCTTTCATGGTGCCTATAAAAATTGAATATAGAGTTTCACTTCCACGTAACCCTAATGGTAAGTACGATCGTCCGCGTATGGCCGCTGAACTGAAAGCGCTTTTCGAGGGAAGTACAGCATGAGCATTACCATCAGCGCTCAACACGCCACACATCCTTGGTTTAGCGCCAAGGATGATGAATTAGTTGTTGGTGGACGCAAAATATCGCAAATCGCAGCAGCAGTTGGCCGCACGCCATTTTATGTGTACGACAAGAGTGTCATGACACGCAAAGTCGAACAGTTACGCGCCGTCCTGCCTAAAGACATTGCCCTTAACTACGCAATGAAAGCCAATCCGATGCCTGATGTTGTGAAGCACATGGTGCCACTAACCGATGGTGTAGATGTTGCCTCTGCCCAAGAAATGGACGTTGCGATCAGCGCAGGTGCCCAACCACAACACGTTAGTCTGGCAGGCCCAGGCAAAACAGAATCTGAACTCCACCGCGCTGCAGCAGCCGGCATCACAGTACATGTTGAATCTGAACGAGAAATTCGAATTCTTAATCAATACGCTAAAACCACCGACTATCAAACCCACATTGCCATTCGCGTGAATCCAGACTTTGAGTTAAAAGCTTCGGGAATGAAGATGGGCGGCGGCCCCAAGCAGTTTGGCATTGATGCTGAACGAGTGCCTCAGGTACTGCGTGATCTGGCGACAACCCAATTAAAATTTTGTGGATTCCATATCTACAGCGGTTCACAAAACTTACGCCCCGACTCCATCGTTGAAGCCCAGACCAAGACACTAAACCTTGCAATCGAGCTCGCCAAACATGCCCCCACGCCAGTAACCCACCTGAACATAGGCGGTGGTTTTGGCATTCCCTATTTTCCAGGCGAACAATTACTAGACCTCGCCCCACTCAAGGAACACTTTCAAAGTCTGGTTAGCCAGGCTCAACAGAGCTTACCCCAAGCCAAACTCATTATCGAACTAGGACGCTATCTTGTGGGCGAAGCGGGTGTCTACGTATGCAAAGTCATTGACCGTAAAATCTCACGGGGACAAGTCTACCTCGTCACCGACGGCGGGCTGCATCATCATCTCGCCGCCACGGGTAATTTCGGACAAGTAATACGTAAGAATTATCCAGTACTAATTGCCAATCGTATTCTTGGCAACAAGCGAGAAATCGCTTCAGTAGTCGGCCCCTTATGTACCCCACTTGATTTACTGGCAGATCGAATGGAATTAGCTGAAGCCCAAGAAGGCGATCTTGTGGCCGTACTGCAATCAGGTGCGTATGGCTTTAGTGCAAGTCCTTTAAAGTTTTTAAGCCATCCTGCACCCACTGAATTGATAGTGTAGATAGCGCCAAAGAAGCATCCATAATGACCGGCATCGTTTTTTTTGTATGTTTTATTACTGGATGCTGCCTTGCCTTAATAAGACATCCAATTTTTGGGTTACTAACCTATGTGGCGACATACTATCTCCATCCTCCATCACGTTGGTGGGGTGTAACACTACCGTCAATTAGATGGTCTCTTGTCGCAGGATGCATAACTTTAATCGCTATCCTTGTTCAAAAAAGAAAAACCGATCCAAAGGTCGTAAAAGAACGACGGGGATTTCTAATTGGCTACATGTGCTTTATAGCGTGGCTAATTATCCAATCCACTTGGGTAATGAATCCAATAGAACATAATGAACTGATTTGGATAAACATTAAATACATAGCCCTAATATGGGTTATTACCAGTGCCATAGATAGCGAGAAACATTTACTATGGTTTTGTTGGTCGCATGTAGCGGGATGTGCTTACCTAGGCTGGATTGCCTATACAAACCACCAAGGTGGAAGATTCGAAGATTTTGGTGGCCCCGATATTAGCGAGGCTAATGCCGGAGCCTTACAATTAGTTTCGGGGCTATTTATTGGATCATGCCTACTTTTATTCCCGAAATTAAAACACAAAGTTTCAGCCTTATTCTCATTACCACTAATTGCCAATGCAATTATCTTAACCGGGAGTCGGAGTGCATTTTTATCCGGTGCAATAGGTGGACTATTTTTTAATCATGCAGCACCCATAAGAATTCGCCGCTTAGTTCGCGTTCTATCACTAGTAGCTACCGTTGCATTTATCATTCTGGCAAACGACAACTACTGGACTCGGATAGGCACCATCAAAGCAGGAGGCCAACAAATACAAGGCGTTGACACAGGAGGAGGACGTCTAGAGATCATGCAAGCCCAATTCAAGATGTTCACTGAACATCCTTTAGGATGCGGCCACAGGTGCACAGCAACCCTCAGCCCCATGTATATGGATGATAAATTGTTGACAGGGAAAAGTAGTGAGCGTCAAAGATCATCACATAATACTTTCTTTACTTTGCTCGTAGAGCAAGGCGTACCTGGCGTATTATTTTACGCTAGCTTTCTCATATGGATAATATCGAAGATAGCCAAATTACGTGCAAATAGTAAGCTAAGTGAAGAAGCCATTACATTACTGGCACCTGGAATTATAGCTTTCATGATTTCGATTTGCATAGGCGATATGTTTATCGATTATCTCAAATCCGAAGTTCGTATTTGGTTTATAGCTCTGATGATAGCGATAACAATACAAACCAAGCTCCAACCCGTTCGAAATACCAAAGTACGAAAATAAAAGATACAGTAGAGATGTCACCGATTATTTCGACTGTTAAGCTTACAATACCCCCAGGATAAAATGATAACTAACACCGAATTTTATGACTTTTATTAATTACAATTTAGATAGATGATGATTTAGCTTTATCGCTAGAACGCGTATATATTAAATACGACTATTCGTGAAGCATATTATATATAGGATCGAACGTATAAGTATTATGTCTAACTTATAGGGAACCCATACTAATGAAACGTCGCGACTTTATAGCCGGAACAGTACTTAGCAGCACCAGTGCCTTGACGAACGCGTTCGGGGCAATTTCGTGCCCACCAAGTTCTGTCAGCATCACTGGCGGCATACCTTCTCGCACGACTTGCCCAAGCATCACTCCGCAAGAGGATTGGATTTACAGATCAACAGCTTCCGGTGTTCAGTGGGCTCATGACTTTCGCAACTCTTCTGAGTTTACTAATTTTGCCTATTTCGAATCCGGCGACCCGCAAGATGTTCAGTCTTGCATGCAATATAAAAGCACCGATGGGATAGTCCCAGGTAGTGGCTGTATCGAGTTTAATATACCTGCTGGCGTTCATAGTAGAAGTCACTGGCATCGTTTTTTCTCAACTTTCCCTGGAGATAAAGGGTATGTTGCTGGAAGCTCTGCCAGCAGTACCAATATTCCAACACCACAGCTTTGGTATCAATGGAGAAAGGGATTCTATGCTCATCAGGATTATCATACCGATACTAATTTCGTCGGAACGGATTTTTATATTCAGTATAGAGTCAAGTTTTCATCTACAGCATACGGAACTTTTAACGGTCAATCACAACCCTCTGGAAAACTAGCTTTTATTGATATTGCAGGTGGCGGAGACCAAGTTCTCTTAGTGCAATACCCTACCGGATACGACCCCGCTTTAAGTAATCGATTTGGTATGTATACAAATTTCGGAAATCAGTCGAACAGCATACTGACAAACTATCAAATGGATGTGGGGGATTATATTGCTGCACACGGTGGCGACTACAGCCTTGTACCAAATGTTTCCTATCAACCAGGCGGGGCTTATAACAATTCTTGTTATTACGGTAAATTTAGTGGCTGTTGGGCTTACCCTGTAGAAGAATGGGTAACCATACTCATTCATGTCATTCCAGGCCGAGACAACCAAAATACACCAACAACTCCACCATATAGCGGATACAGACCTCTAGATTCGCCAAATATGTCGAGCCCTAGTTTGAATAAAGACACAGGAATTGAGGTATGGGCGGCACGAGAAGGTGCCACAAACTACACCAAAATATGGGAAAAGCTTGACTATGCCTGGTTATATAACGCCACTTCATATTCGTACGGCAATCAACCAGGGTTTAACTGCTTCCAGTTCAGCACATACAGGAATGGAGCGAAAGCAGTCGTCCCGTGGTGGTACAGAGTTGGACAAGTCATTTTTTCGAAACAGTTCATTAATTGTCCACAAGCATGATCGTAGATCGCGGCCAAATAACATTTCTTATAGGAAGACCGCTTATCTAGTAAATGACTAAATTGGCAACAAGCCTGCAGGCCTCTATTCAGGCCTTCTGGCAACGTAAATTATGACATGCCTACCAACTAGTGGAGCATCCGGTTCATTTTTCAAAGAGATTACTTTTTCGATAAGAAAACCTTGTTTGATCAAGCAGTCTTTAGCCGAAATCTCTGTATAGCGACGCTGAATAGGCTGGAATATTGGCCTATACACTTTACTAATAACCCACTTGAGTAATGCCATTGGCCGTGGTTTAGGGTAAATGTATTCTCGAATTTTTTGGAGTAACTCTTGATGACGCGTCAAGGCCACATGAATTAAAGAGATATAGTACCCACCTGGCTTTATTACTCGATATATTGACTTAAGCGCTTCTTCGTCATCAATAAAATGCTCCATAACACCCACACTGACAGCTATGTCAAACGCCTTGTCTTTAAAAGGCAATCTTTCAGCGAGAGCAACTGCGCATGTTAATTTATCGTTTTTAATTATCGATTTTTCCAATGCTTTATAAGATAGATCGATAGCAGTTTTATCATCTGCAATAAGTTCAGAAAGAAGCAATCCTTCGCCACATCCTATTTCCAATAAAGAACCCATTGAATAACTGGCAATCAAAGATGAAAAATACTTAATAAACCCAGGTGTGCGGCCTTGATCCTCCCATACTCCAGAACGATTAGTATATATGTCATCATATGTCTGGCTAATTTCAATAACAGACTTGAAATCGGATTGTCTTGAAAGAAGTATCGGGACTCCGTTTTTGATATTGAATTCAGTTTTACATTTGAGACAATGAAACTGATTAAGCTCAATTTTACAGTCTGGGCAGAAAAATAAATTAATAGACGAATCGTTCATAATTTTTACGCGTATTGAAGAGAAATTTAGATGGCAATTCATAAAATTAAATACGGATATTACAATTTGGTATAGAAATTTTTATGTGGATAGAAGACCATGGTTTTAAATACAACCACGCAGTCTCTACTTCTCTAAAAAATTACTGGACAATAAATTGATTAAGAACATCTGCCAAACGCTCTGTTAAAGCCTTTCGTGAAAACTCTTTTACAGAAACCTCTGGAATAATAAAGGGCTCATTTTTGATGATATCCGAAATGAATTTTTTAATAGTATTTTTAATAGCTTCGACATCATCAAGATTAGCTATATATGGACTACCCAAATCCTGCATCAACGCTGCAGTATCACCTCTTTTGTCAGTTAGGGCGAGAATCGGCTTTAGACAATTTAGATACTCGTACAACTTTGCTGGAATTTGATGGTTACAATTCGCAGCCTGAAGCAACAATAAACCTGTCGCATCAGACATTTCAGATATCGCATCCAAGTATGGCAATGGTGGACTCATCACAACTATACCACCAAGATTAAAATTATCGATTTGCTTTAGGTGCAGATCATTATTTCCTGATCCTCTAAATATTAATCGTATATTCTTGTCTACAAAGTATCCTTCTTCACGAAGTTGGTATAAAGCTATAAATAAATAACGAGGATCACGCTCACTCGGGTATAATATTCCACTATGAAGGAGCGTAATACATTTATCTATTTTAATTAATTTATCACTCCCAGTACGATCAATAGTAAACATATCCGGATCGAACCCATTAGATATGGTGATAATATCTTGTTCAGGAAACTGACCAAATTTATTTGCGTATAATTTCGCAGCACCTGGGGTAGTGACAATCACCTTAGCGGCATTTCTAAAAACTAGTTTTTCAATTTTTATAAAAGACTTATATATATTAGGGTTACTAGGGTATCCATCATGCGCCATGGGGTCACGAAAGTCAGCCACCCAAGGCACTCCAGTGATTTTATGGGCCAGATATCCAATACAGTGAGCGCTAGCAATTGGATATGTTGACATTATTACCTGCGGCTTCCATTTGCGGATTATTTTTAAGGCTTTGAAAAAGCCAAAAGGAATCCAACTTTGAACCCTATCTGGAATAGCAAGAATGATGGGATACTTTTTCATTACCGAAAAATGTTTTTGTGCATCGAAAGCCATAGCTCTTACAACCCTAACATTTTTTGGGATTAATTTTATATTCTCCTCTCTTATATCTGGATACACAGAAGAATTTACCGTTAATACAGTAACCTCCCAACCCCAGTCAGCAAGATACTTGGAAAACGATAAAGTTCTAGTAACGCCGGTACTACCCTGTATCGGTGGGAAGTGGTAGGCAATAAAAAGCAATCTTTTTTCAGACATTGTCTTGATACAAATACACAATGAGTTATAAATATTTTTGTGTTATTTTTTAGTACCAGAATCAGTATAAACAGTATCCTCAACGGGGTACCCTACTTTACTGAGTAAGTTTTTCAGTCCTGGCAAAGGATACCCTAATTTATAAGCCACCTGAGCTAACTCGCGAGACTTACGGTATTGGCCCAAGTAATAATAAGCCAAACCCGCATTGTAGTTTGCTTCGATTGAATTTGGCTGCAAATCCAACGCCAAATCATATTTCTTAACTGCCTCTTGATATTGTTTTGTTTTAGCTAAATACATTCCATATATCATCCATGGCGCCGGGTCATCAGGCCTGAATCGGTTGGCGCGCTCAAAATAGCAAGCTGCAGTATGGAATTTACCTATGTCGTAATTTGGATACTCTATCTGATATCGAGCCATCGCCCACAAAGCATAAGGATGATTTGGAAAAGCACGTAACGTGTAATCCAAGTCTGCAATTATTGATGCACTTGTGGTCCCATCCACGAGATTTCTGATGTCATCAGTAAAATGAAATTTTTCAACAATTGGCAACTTTTCAGCTCGATCTACTGGATTTGTATAATCGTAAGGTCCATATGCATTAGCAAGCTCACCACAATCTAATAGAAGAGCCTCAGCGTTGACAAAATTAGAGAAAAAAATAACGGTAAATAATATTACCCTCGAACAATAAACTATATTGTTTTGTTTATTAAATTTAAGTGATGTCGATTTTATTATCATATTTCCTTCAAATATAAAACACACTCTACACTGCAAAATTATCCAAAATAAAAGCAGCTTAAATCACAAATAGCTCGCATATCTTTTCGAGTTAATCACATTTTGCGCAGCTATCATAAAACACAAATATAACATCATCATAATTTCATAAGACTCAATATATCCCAGGTTTATCCCTGTGAAGAAAACAGCAACCTATGCATCACCAACCATACACAATTTGCAGATAATTAATCCATATTCATCGACATGAACAAAGTAAAAGCATTTAACTGACTTTTACCATTGATAAATAATATCTATTTCCAATTTCCATGAACGATAATCCATGTTGCACGTATCCCAAACCACGGTCCCTTTTGGCACTTAAAATCCCGTGCTTGGTATTTTATACACGTAGGTTGGTTCCTTTGTCGAATTGACTAACACGAGACAATCGCGCCCCATACCACCAATGTTGCTTATTATATTAAACCTTCCATACGTGCCAGTAGGGTTACCGTCTGATGGAATGATTTCATTATTGGAGGACGGGACAATATCTTCCCACCTCCAACTTCCTGCATATAAATCATCTGGTGGGATCAATTTAACCAATTCAGCCCCCTTTCCCCTCCATCCAATAAAGGCTTTGGAGACATCATGCCAAACCATTGACGCCACTCTACCAATTAGGGGCGGACCTATAACTTCTTTGGGCTTTCTCCATCCAGCTGTAGGATTTGCGATATCCAACCACACAAAACTACCATCATGGTTAATTACACTGCCATTCAGATAAACCATACATCGCCTGATTGGCGAAAGTACTGCATAGCCATCGTAGCCTTGATTATTAAATAATCCAAACACCTCATATGTTTTCGCAACTGGGTCATAGCGAACAGTCGAATTCCAGGAGGATGTTTGTACCATCCAGATATTGCCCGTGATCGGATCGTAACAGGAGCCACCAAAAGCATCGAAGGACCCTGTTGCATATCCAGATGTACCGGCCGGCGGCGCTTGCAGCTCTATCCATACATTACCTTCCCTGTTGAATGCAAAAACTTTACGAGATGAATTTCCAAATGGGGCCGTAAACGGCATCGCCATTAATATCGGCATATCTACATTTTCGGCATATACGATCTGAGAAGCGCTATGAACAGACCTTGGAGAACCATCATCCATACACGACTCAGCCGTGCCAAAACTATATCTAGGATCAGTTAATCTTTTCCACAAAGGAATATCGCTTTCAACTGCAAGTGAATAAACTTCATTTCCGTAGTAATCGTTATGACCACCTTGCGCTGGAATTATTAACTCGTTCCTTCTTATATCAAGGGCAGCACCACCCCAAGCTGCAATTGGACCGTTAGAACGAAAAACGCCACCAGGATGAACCGATGGCCTCACGGAATCAATCGTGTCTACTGTAGCAATAGTACCCCATGTTCCGTCCAGTTGATTTGTGTACCACATGGGTAATTTTTGTACCTTACAACTCGTATAACTTGTGCTTGCTAACTTACCAGAGAGACTCAGCTGTGATGGAGGGCATGGCGCAGTTTCAGCCAGACTAGAGTACTGGAGACCAGGAGCAGCAAGACCTAGCCGGGCTATAAAATCACGCCTATTCATCGATCACCTCACTAGACAATCACTATCTCTAGCTCAATCAGCCACTGCAACTTGAACAGCCATAACATCTATCGAAAAAAACATTGTGAATGCTAAATTTTTACTACAACGCACTCGATCATATGCCATTTTACAGACTGTAAAAAAACACAAGGTGAATACACTCACAAATATGACTGGTTGTTTTTTAACATATAGCTATAGCAGGTATTCATTTTCTGATCATTTTCTTCATAATCGATTTAGCCAAACCAAAGCACATCCTCCTAAATCCACTAAATGTCAAAGGATTATAGATACAGATAGCTACGCGCATTCTACGATGCGACATCCATTCTTTTTTATAAGCATCATCACCTGATAAAAAATCAACAACTTTTACTCTATCTTTATCGATAACATGACGCATCAAATAAGCCGTCAGAATAGTACCTGCTGAATATTTTTTATGTTCTTCATCATAAGCAAGCTTATAGATATAAGCTGCACCGTCAGCAACAATCCATAATTGGCACGCAATAGGTACGCCATCTAAATAAGCCACCCCCATTCTTAAAGAATCATGCTGAGCAGCAATTTTTATCAATTCAGGAATAAATTTGGGATACGGCTCAGGACGCTTCCAACTTTTATTATAGACATACTGAAATGCATTGTTAGCAATCTCAATATCTTCGGAATCACTGAAAATTGTCAGTCTAGTATTTTTCAATTTACCAAATGACTTTGCTTTTCTCTCTACAGTATTTCTTACACGCGGAGCCAATGATGCAAAATACTCATCATAAGACCTCCCAGATACTGGCAAATACCAATTTGCAAAATGGTCGTATTTAATCCATGGGTTTTTGTAAAAATTTATTGAACTCGTAATTTTTTTGCACTCATCATCATCCATCGAGTCCAGTGTAATCGTGCTCCATTGTGGAAAATTATTGCTTATTAATTCAGCTATATTCACCACTGATCCGCCGTGCTTTAGTATTTTATAAAGTGGCGAATAATAATTCGTCATACTTTTTATAGATAATCCCTGAGCACCTCCTATAACCATCACAGGCAAAATCGAATAATCATTAGCCTCATGATGCATTTCTGTTAAAAAGCAGTATTCACAGTTGTCTTGCCTTACAACATTTTCTACAAAATTACTGTACCAAGAATAACTATTGAAGAAGTCTGGACAGCATCCGTCTATCAACAGTTTATTGTTTATAACTGACATTATTTCTCTTTGACATTAATCTATATTCAGTTATTTCAATATTTATCACTTAACCATTCCGTACATCGGCTCATAACACAACACAGATCTCCATGACTCGAAAAAGTATGGTCAGCATCATCCATAAAGAACCACTCAATCTGCCCCTCATCTAAAATATTTGACCATTTTTTTTCTGATTGTTTTAAACCAATAAATTCTTGTGCAGTCAAGTCATTACCACTGATAAGCAACAAAATTGGTGAATTAAAAGCCTCTATTCCTTTGATCATCTTATCGAGAAAAGAACGGGTGATTTTACTTCCATTATTTTTCAAAAATACCGACTGTACGGTAGTTTTTAAATCGGAGACCATAACACTCAAATCCGATGATCCAAAAAAAACTTTATCCCAAAACGACTTTTGAAAAATCCTTTTAAGATAATAGTGCTTCAAATACGCCTTAGCCTCACCTGAAACAGTTCTTACCCACGGATTTGCTAATATCATCCCCTTAACCCGCTCATCTTTCTTATTGCCGTATATCAAGCATGCAGAAGCAGCATCACACAATCCCCAAAGAACAATTCCATCAAGCCCAGATTCTTCTCTCAATAAAGCACTGATTGCAGCGTCAATATCATCATCAATACACTCAAATCCCTTAAACTCACCCTCACTATCCCCCATGCCTCTATAATCAAATCGTAATGTTGGGTAGCCAGCTGCAGCGAAATCGCGAGCCATGATTGTAAATTGCCTATGACTACCCACTCGATACTGTGGCCCACCAACGACAATGACGACCCCTAAATTTTTATAAACCGTGGGCGAGCTATGCAAAATTCCGATCAACTGATCACCATGACAATCAAATCGGATCACCGTTTCATTCATGACACAGCACCAGTCAATAAATTAACTGTTCTATATATCAACTCATGATTAATTGAAATTTCATTTGATATCCAAAATGGATCACCTAACACTGAAACGAAATTGACTTTTCTATTTTCTCTAATTTGCTCAACTTTTTTTTCAACTGGTAAGGATACTGCCGCATTGAGATCACGCACTACTTCAATCCAATGGAACTCGCTACTTCTCTTATTAATAGCGTTATCTAAATTTACCACTTCCATTTCCTTCGCCATTCTGTTCGAAATTGCATAACCAGCGATTTCAACAGTAACGCCATTCGCTATCTTAGCCTTCAATCCACTAACAGTTTCTTTGGTGTCAGCCATTAATGAAGCAGCTACACGTATGCGTAAAAACTGATCCAGCGCTTTTCGACCATCAAGTACTGGCTGCCAGAACACCAATCGGGGATTAAATTTCGCATAGCTTTCTGCGTAATATGCCGCCAACAAACATCCAAATCGAATACCCAGTATCGATTCAACTCGCCATCCTTTTTCCTCTACCCATTTTTCAGTCTGAACCAAGTCATCCATCCATCGAGTTACACTGGCCTCGGCAAAATCACCCTCACTATCACCGGTTCCAAATAAATCCGGTATCACCAACCCCTTACCTTTCTTGATCAGATGCTGGGCCAACTCAGTCATCATCCTACGAGATTTATTCATCTCTTCTGCAAAAGGGGGGCACACAAGGATGCAGTTGCCAGAGAACTGCTCAGGATGGTGCGCTATTACGAAAATACGCTGCCCCGCCTCCCCAACGAACTCAGCCGATAACTGACTACGTTTCACGCACTCAACTTCCAGTCAACAAATTCCACCAAGGCACCCAACGTTTGAAATACATCTGCTGAAACCTCATCATCTTCTACCGTGAAGCCAAACTGATCTTCCAGCATCGTGAGCACCGCCACAACCGCCATCGAATCGAATTCAGGAATAGCACCTAGCAATGGACTGGGCGCATCCAACCCATCCGCTCTACTTCCCAAACTCAAGGCATCACGCAAGATAGCTCTCACTTGCTCTAACGTCGTCATTTAATTTCACTCATTGATCTGATGTATCACAACGCAGCATTTAGATCGTTCTTGGGGTATTCCATGTTGTGTAGGTTTTACCGAAAAATGCCTCAACAATACCGCGCGCACTCGCGTAGTTTACAAGGCAAAAATAGTATGGGACAGCGAAAAATTTCGGCATAGAGTTGCTTTTTCGCTTCAAATACCCCCCCATTGCACAACCATACAGCACCATTTGAGCGATCAAGGCTACAACATATACCCAGCCTTCCGTAGCCAGTTGGGTACTGACCAAGAGCATCAAGAACAACATCGCAGGTACCAGCCATCTGAGTAATTTATGGGATATGACTTCAATAGAGAATAAGCCGTATCTCATTGGATTCATAACTGATGGCATAGCCCATAAAGCACGCCAAGCACGGTTCACTATTCTGACCTTGCGTCGAAACTCTTTTTCTAGATTATCTGTAGCGTCTTCAATAGACCTAGCAGCAGGTTCATAAATACAGCGGTAGCCACTCATCACTATTTGAATAGGATTCACGAAGTCGGATAACGCATCAGAGCGCATAGCCTTATAAAGTTTTTTGCGAATTGCGTAGATGGCTCCATCTCCTCCAACTACAGATCCGATGCGAGTTTCCAGCAGTTTAATACCGGTTTCATATCTCCAATAAAGGGACTCATTTTCCTGAGCATTACCTTCAGCATCAGCATAGGTAGATTCCCCCACCACAGACCCCACAGTAGGATCATGAAAATTTCGAACTAAGTTCCGTAATGACTGATGCTCATACATGGCATTAGCATCAGAGAACACAACAATTTCTCCGATAGCTACTTCTAGTGCCGCATTCAGACCAGCTGTTTTGCCACCTCGATCAGACATTCTCAATAACTTAACGTTAGGCAACCCCAATGCTAGAACGGCCTCATCTGTTCCATCACTCGAACAGTCAGAAATCACAATGATCTCTAGTTTTTCTGAAGGATAATCCAATGAGATGCAGTTGTTGATTTTCTCTGAAATCACCTTAACTTCGTTATAAGCCGAGATCAAGATCGTCACCGTCGGCTCCAGAACGCCCACCAAAACAGGCTTACCCAACCCCAATGCCCTAATCCCCCAGAGCAGGATGGGATATCCCGCATACACATAGAGAATCAATCCAACCAGTATCCAAAATGTCGTTTCCATCCAGACTCAACTCCACAATTTTTGTTTAATTTCTTCCAACAGATCGAACGCAGTAGAGGTAGGATAACGGACAAGCGAGTAGCGAACATCTGATTCAGTTCAAAGTTTGCAATTTTCAGATCCTCTATAGTTAGCCTTGGAACAGCCCTGCCGCGTAACTTAAGGTTTAAGGAATGAAATTATTAGGATTTGCTGGAACTACACGACCTGATTTAGGCCAATTAGACTGGCAACAGTACCTCACTCGCCTGGGATCCACCCCCTACACTCCTGAATTCGCCAATACACCGTTTAGCTACGCCGTAACAGGGTCTTCCGTGGCCAGTGACTCAGGATTAGTCGCGATCTTGAGTGGCCAGGCCTATTGGAACAATGCAGGCGGCCATTTAAAGCCTGCCCCTCCCGCAGAAACCTTATTACGCGCTTACCGCCAATTTGATGATGACTTCCTAAACCATATCCAAGGCGGATTTAGCCTGGCGCTCATCGATTCTAAAAAAGGACGGGTAATCCTAGCGATCGACCGCATGGGAATCGAACGTATGACCTATACCGTTCATGATGGTGCCATTGGTTTTGCTACGTCAGCAGAATCCCTAGCGCATTCGCCTCTGTGCAAATTCAACATAAGCCAGCAGGCCCTTTACGATTTTCTACTCATGCACATGATCCCAGCCCCCAATACAATTTATCAAGGAGTACATAAATTACGCCCTGGCACGGCAGCATTCTTTGAACAAGGTCGCCTGGCAATCCATCGCTACTGGCGGCCAAGTTTTGCTGAGTCATCCCGTGAAGGGCAATTTTCAGAATGGCAACACGATCTACTCCAAGGACTGCAAAACGCAGTAGAAGACTGCTCGCCTGATGAACACACAGGATCTTTCTTAAGTGGAGGATTGGACAGCTCTACAGTGACCGGTATGCTGGCTAAAGTCAGCAGGACACCCGCCCGCACGTTCTCAATGGGATTTGGCGTCGATGCATATGACGAATTGAATTATGCACGGATTGCCTCAAAACACTTCAATTGTAACCCCTTTGAATATCACGTCACCCCTGAAGACGTCGTCTCAGCATTCCCACTTATCGCTAAAGCCTATGACGAACCCTTCGGAAACTCCTCAGCAGTGCCTACTTACTTGTGCGCTCTACGCGCCCGAGAACAAGGCATTAACCACCTACTGGCTGGCGATGGTGGCGATGAAATTTTTGGAGGTAATGAACGCTATGTAAAACAACGAGTATTTGAACTGTATCAACGAATCCCATACACATGGCGAAGGCATTTAATCGAACCCGTCTCAAAAATTATTCCAACAGAATCGGGTTTTATGCCGTTAAGAAAGCTTCGCAGTTACGTAGATCAAGCCAAAATCCCCCTACCAGAGCGACTCGAATCTTGGAATTTCATCTATCGCAATGGCACAGAAACGATGCTGGACCCTGAATTCGCTAATTCGATCAATCCCAGGGCCCCCATTGAAATCATGGATGAAGTGTATCGATCCGCCCCTTCAAATACGATGCTGCATCAGATGCTGTACTACGATTGGCATTTTACTCTGTCAGATAACGATCTTAGAAAAGTGGGCACCATGTGTGAACTAGCGGGAGTGAAGGTCAGCTATCCGATGCTAGATCAACGGGTGATCGATTTATCCATCAAAATTCCTCCCAATAAAAAGATTGAAGGCATGGCGCTGAGGTCATTTTATAAGAAAGCAGTAACAGGCTTTTTGCCTAATGAGATCATCAATAAACCAAAGCACGGGTTTGGCTTGCCATTTGGGGTATGGCTGAAAACACACGAACCGCTAAAAGAACTGATCTATACACATCTTCATGATTTAAAGAAGCGTCATATTGTTCGAAATAACTTTATTGATAGCATAATAAAAGAACACCAAGAAGGGCATGCATCTTACTTTGGATATGCGATTTGGGATTTAGCGATGCTAGAGGCATGGCTAAAAATACATAGTAGATGAGATGCGTCGATTGTATTAAATGGTCATACCACAATACTATCTAGAATCATTGCCAGTTTTGCAGTCAATGCCTTTCTTGAATAATTTAATATTTTGTTCTTAGGAACCACATAAGCCACTGAACCTTCTATAGAATGCAAAAAGTTTAATAATGCTTTCTTTATCTGAGACACATCGTCAGGTTGGCATACATCCAAAACTCCCAATTCCCTGAGGAAATCATGGGTTTCGCCCCCTGAATCAACCAAGGCTAATATAGGCCTACCATAATAGAGATACTCGTACAATTTAGCTGGAATCTGTTTATTAAAAACACCACCTTGAATTAATAGCACACCATCTGCGTTGTAAATTTCAGAAAGCGCATCTCGATAAGGAATGACTGGTAGAAAGTGAACTGTTTCCGATAAGCCCAATTTAGCAACCATATCGATATAAACAGCCTCATTACCTGCAGCTCTGAAACAGAACTCGACACGACTTTTATCAATTAAGCCATCATTAAATAATTCAGAAAGCGCAATCAGAATTGAATAAGGATTTCTTCCATGCGGATACAAAATACCTGAATGCAAAATTTGCATTTTATGAGATTTTTTTAAGCACTTGCTGCTCAGAGCAGCAGCATCCAATAATTCAGGATCAAAACCATTGCTCAGCTTGATAATATTGTCGGAATTATATAATGGATATCTATCTTTATAGATATTAGCCAATGCATTAGTTGTAACAATAACTCTAGATGCATTCTTAAATATTTTTCGCTCCAGAATTAACAGCAATCTGTTAATTATACTACCTTCGGATAAGTCTTCTCTATACAAAGGGTCTCGAATATCTGCAACCCAATTAATACCAGTAATCTTATGCACAAAGTAAGCAATCCAATGCGCACTCGAAATGGGATACGTAGACATAATCAACCTAGGCTTCCAACTACGCACTCTTCTGACTGTGTCGATCACACCAAATGGAATCCAAGTCTGCCAACGATCTGGAATACTAAATAAACTTGGATATTGACCAAACAAAGAAAAATGTCTTTTAGCATCAAATGCTTTACTCCTTACTGCATGCAATCCATCAGGAATTAATTCGTAGTTTTCACACCGAATATGCTCATAAGCATTCTTATTTACCGTCATAATCACAGATTCCCAACCTAATTGCTTAAGGTACTTAGCAAAGGAAAGAATTCTAATTACACCCGTACTCGCTTGTACTGGCGGGAAATGATAAGCGATAAATAATAGCTTCTTAGTTGATGATTTGATGGGAATGGGTCGGTTTTCGACAGAAATATTAGATGTATCTTTTAGAATATGCCTGGCTGGCTGCATGTATGTTCTTATTACTCTCGCAGCATACTTAAGTGAAGACTTATCCCACGGAGCAATGCGCGGAATCTGAAAGGGGTCGCCCTTTTTATCAAAGGAGCCTCTTGAAGTTGTTACAGCACAGCCATATCCACAACTTTGAACCAATCTTACATGCCTATGCTGGTAGTCATAACCCGGACGACCATTGGGGTAAGCGAAGGAGTTGACTTTATCCCCTATAATCTCTTCTAGACAAAGCTTACTTTGCATAATTTCATGCCGAGCTCGATCCTCATCAAGAGTAGCTAGAATTGGGTGAGTCACGGTATGCGCACCAATTTCAATACCCTGCTTATGCAAGCTAATTATCTGTTGCTCAGTCAGCATGAAATTATTAGGCAGCTCATAACCAAAGTCATTGGCAATTCTATTAACCAAATCAAGCCTATATTTCGGATCATGATATTTTATTTTAGAAAGCAAATAATCGATAGTAGACCGCTTCAGCGAAAAGTTTGAAATATCATGAGTACCTAGCCCATACCGAGTTAGATCCAACTTATCATTGGCAGCTCGAACCAATTCGATAATAGTGTCGTTCCACATTCTTCCATTACCAATAAAACCAGTGGAGACAAACACAGTGGCGGGTATTTTTTTTCTGTAAAGTATTGGAGCTGCTACGGTATAATTATTAGCGTATCCATCATCAAAAGTAATACATATGGATCTGGAAGGAAGTTTAGATTCCTGTTGGAGTTTAACAGCTTCATGAAGTGGCAATATATTAAACAACGAAGTCAGCAGATCAATTTGCTGAGCAAATAGCACAACATCAGGCTCGTCTGGAAATATCGGATCAGGTACAGGCAGTACTCTATGATAAGTAAGCACAACTAACGACGGAGAGCGCGCCATATGATTTGAAAAATTTGCTAGAGCACGCAATCCAAACTTACTAATCGCAGATAATTTTTCCATATTTAAATTACCCGCTTAATTCAACAACCGCTCGTAAATTGGAAGGTATTTTAAAACGGACCCACTCCAAGTTCTTTCACTACGAACATATGAATAAGCATTTTTTATTAATCTATCTTTCAATTCATTGTCGTCAATTATAGACAATAGTAAATTAACAAATGAAAACAAATCTCCAGCCTTAAATAACAGCCCTGTCTGCCTATCTTGAATCAGTTCTTTATGCCCACCAACATCAGAAGCAATAACAACTTTACCCATCGCCATCGCCTCGAGCGGCTTTAGAGGCGTGACAATTTCTGTCAACCTTATAGATGGACGGGGATAAACTAATGCATCCACCATTCTATACAATGCACTGATTTCATTATGTGGAATTCTATTTTTAAAGAGCACGTCATTTGTCAAACCTAATTCTTCCACCATATTTCTCAGCTTAGACTCATCACTTCCACCGCCAACCAGCAGCAATTTAATCTTAGGATGAGATTTCAGAATTGTTGGCATTGCCTGAATTAAGAAAGGCAACCCCTCCCATGGAAAATAAGAGCCAAAAAAGGCTATAACATAGCACCCTACTAATCCCATAGATTCTCGCATCGAATCAATCGATACCGTGGGGCCATCTGCTAGAAATGAGTCCAAATCAACTGCGTTTGGAACAACTGTTATTTTAGAAGAATCAATACCACGATTTGCTACATCATCACGCAAACCATCACATATTGTGACTATACCATTCGCCCGCTTAAGCACATAAGTCTCTAACTCACGTGAAACCTTGTATCTAATACTTCCTTCGGTGGTGGTGCCGTTACATACAGCCCCGTCCTCCCAACTGGCACGCATCTCGTACAACACTGGAAGCCCATGACCCAATGCAGCCAGTCCATTTAAACAAGGCGAATGAACATGCAACAAATCAGGGTTTTCATCGCTAATGACACTGGCAAGCCTGCGCCTCAAGGCATGTATATCATCTAGTTGGTTCAACACAGGAATTCGCTGCATTAACCCACTATTTTTCTTAGTTCTCTTGAAATTAAATGCGCCAATCAATTCATCATGCTCATGATCTAGGCCCTGCTTAGGTCCCGTAAGCTGAACTGTATCAATACCTAGCGCTCGCTGGTTTTTTAAAATTGCTAAGCTACGTAAAGAATAGCCGCTACTTACTGGCACTGAATGATCGAATACATGCAGTATTTTCATAGCTTCTCATCTCTATCTAGAACCAAAATTGCTTTCTTGAATAGATTAAGTTGGGCATTAATTACACCATCCCAACCGAGACCTTCAGCATAATGCCTTGTTTCATCTCGATTAGAACCAGAATCAATTAGTGACCTAACAGCACACTCAATTGCTTTTGGAGTTCTATTTTTTATTAAAATACCCGCTTCAGCGACATTAATAACTTCAGACACTCCCCCTACGTCAGTCGCAATGACTTTAGTACCGCATGCTAATGATTCAAGAATTACATTCGGCATGCCTTCTCGAGATGACGCTAAAACCAGCACATCCGCAGCCGAATAGTAAAAACTCAACATCTCATGGTTTAAATAAGGTATCCATGTAATTCTTTCGCTCACTGATAATTTCTTAGCGATTCTTTTCAATTCCGTTTCTAATGGCCCTTCTCCGATAATCACAAGACGACACTCAGGTAATCCCACTAATGCGCCAATCGTTAACTCATGCCCTTTCTCACTGACTAAATTACCTACTGATAGAATCGTGTATCCATCGAAGCCAAGTTGGTTTCTAATAAAATATCGATCTTTATATGGTTTGAATTTGACCAAATCGACACCATTTCGGCAGACCGTGATCTTGCTTTCTGGAACATTCAATTCCAAAAGTGATTTCTTCAACGCCATTGATACGGTTATGAACCCCGAACATCTTTTTACTGCCCAATTCAACCAAGCCCGATTTACAATTTTTTGGCACTGAACATTAACGTCCGACCCACGCGCCGTTATCAACACCGGCTTCCTAAACCATAATCCAAGCAAAACTCCTGCAATACCATCGGGATAAACAAATTGCGCATCAATGACATCAAAATCTCCTGTTTCAGACCTCATTTTTTTAATGACGCGAACACTTGATATTGCCATCAATAGCGGATTAATCCATGAACTAAATTTCGGGATTAACGGGAATCGCGGGTGTGCAACCAAGACTGACTCAGTTTTGTACTCATGCCGTATTTCCCTTTCTATTCTATATTTTTTGAAATGACCAAAAGCCAGGGGAAACCAAGGAACCGGTGCCACAACTCGATACTGAACACCGCCCGAGCTGATCATTTTATTCATTCGCTCAGCCACAAAAACACCAAGTCTTGGCTGCTTATTGTTCGGATAAAGACTCGTGAATGTTAAAACCTTTATCATCTCTTCGATTCTCTCGAAGTATTACCTGAAATTTGTGCACGTACAAACCCTTCAAACATGAGCAAAGACCAAAGAGTAGCACTATGATTCCGCTGCCCAACAACATGCTCACGCAAAAGGCGATCTAAATAGTTACTATCAAAAATATCACTATCGCGAATATGCGGCGCGTCCAATGCTGAACGAATTCGCTCATTTAGAGAACCTCTGAACCATATATCAATCGGTACAGCAAACCCCATCTTTTTTCTAAATAGGACGTCTTCAGGCAATACTTTTCGAAGGGATTCCTTCAGAACATGTTTACCGATACCATGGTGCAACTTTATATCAGTTGGTAAGCCAGACACCCATTCAACAAATTCATAGTCAAGAAATGGAGTTCTGACTTCTAGGCCATGAGCCATACTCGCACGATCCACTTTGGTCAAAATATCACCAGGCAAATACGTTTTGAAGTCGAGGTACTGAACCATCGACAATCCATCTTCAAATGATTTTTCTTTTACATGGTCATGGAAAACTTCCCTAGCATTGTATCCTTGTAATTGACGTTTAAAGCCATCTGAGAACAAATCATTTCGCATCTCGTCTGATGACAATGACACACCATGAAGATATGCATCTACAGTATTTCGTGCCAATGCCTGAAATGTCGTCTTCGCTCGGAACATTCTTGGCGCCCAATCGAGCTTCGGATACCAACGTCCTAAATACCCAAATAATGACTGCCTTAATGCCAATGGCATCTTAGATCGCAGCGATTCCTCCATCGCCATCAGCCGATAACGTCGATACCCAATAAAGCTTTCATCACCACCATCCCCTGAAAGCGCAACAGTGACATGCTTTCGGGCCAGTTCGCATACT
>CANGJP010000006.1 GCA_947454465.1 Pseudomonadota bacterium | reverse complement strand
GAACACTGCCCGTATTACCTTGCGTGATGAGCACATTGAGGTGGCGTTAGAGTTGGATTTGCTTGGGTTGATCAGCGCGGTCAGCCCAAAGCATCCCGATCCAACTGACTTGGCCGTATCTGATGAAGCGGCTCTGACTGTGCTGGTGCAGCGCACCAAGGATGCCTTGCAGTCTGGCAGTCGTTTAATAGTCAATGGGTCGTCTGCGGCCTTGGTGGTGACAGCGTTTCCCACGGCCAGTGAAGTCAGGTTTCTTGCCGCTTACGCCTCAGCCAATCAGCAGGCACAGCACGAACTGGTTGCATTGCGTTTGGAAACGCCCAAGCCTGTCAGCGGGGCTAAGAATATTGGTTTGACCTTACCTAAGGAAGCGGGTCCTGTGCTGTTCACTTTTATTCAGCCGGCAACTCGGATGGCCACAGCGGGCGAACGGGTGGCATTCCCAGTGCTGGTACCCCAGGCAACGTCCTCCCCGAAATGAAAATACCCGCTCGGGGTTGAAGCAACATAGTCGTTCAGTTTCGACTCAGTTATGGCCTGCCATACTATCAGTGGACGTGTGGACAGTTGTTATTTTAGGGTTCTGTGCTGGGGCAGTATGGCAGGGGAGATTCAATGAAGTCTCGGCACCTTGGCTTTGTAGATATGGAGTATCCCTTGCGATACAGGAACGCGGGGATTAAAACGTAGCCTCAATATACAATGGCTATGAAAAGCAGCACGGTTTGAATGTGTTTGTGGATGAAAAAATGAAAAAACTAGTATTCAGTTTGTGGATGTTTGCGGTTGTCACTGCAGGAAGTGATCCTTCATTTGCTCAACAGGCGGGTAGTGATCTCAGTGCATTTAAGGGCATTGTTGCCGCGAAAGCAGCACCTGCTGTTGAAGCACCCAGTGCGTTGATGTATGCCGCTCGGCCGGATTATAGCCAACCGAGTTTGTCGCCTTTGGGTACGCGTGTGGCGCTGATCAGTCGTCAACCCGAAAGCGTCACTACACTTGCGGTGCTGGATATTTCTGGCAAGGAAGTGACGCCAATCTTTAAGCTGGAAATTCCTTACTTAAAGTCGGTACGT
Organism: Pseudomonadota bacterium; assembly: GCA_947454465.1. Taxonomy (GTDB): domain Bacteria; phylum Pseudomonadota; class Gammaproteobacteria; order Steroidobacterales; family Steroidobacteraceae; genus CAILZL01. The sequence continues at coordinate 61,148 of CANGJP010000006.1, read as the reverse complement.
AGTTATGGGTGGGCCAGTGAAGATAGATTGGTAGTGTGGGCCGATGTTAATAGTGCGGCCAGTAGTTCTGATGAAAACCCCCGCCCGAGTCTGTACATCGCCACGCTTGACCTTAAATCAAAAAAAGTATTGGAGCGCGTGCAAAGTAATCAAATCTCTTCAGAGTTGGTGCGTGCGCCATGGCGTGATCCGAATCATGTGCTCATCAGCGAGTGCTATCAGAAACAACCGGTAAAATCTAAAACACGCAGTCTGTCTGGTGATAGCGAGAGTTTCAACATACCCACTGCAGATGATCTGCCTTCCAATACGATTTATTGCAAATTGCTCGACTGGAATTTAGAAAGCAATAAAGCCAGTGATTTCGGTAAAGCCGTTTATGGCTTCCCACTGCGATTTTTCTCTAACCTTGCTGGCGATAAAATGTTCTACGAGGTCCGTAAGCTTGGCGGGCAAATGATGCACGCCAGTTGGGATGCAAAAAGTAAGAGCTGGTCACCTGTAGAAAACAAAAATCCTGCAGAACTGGAAGAGATCTGGGATTCAAGTGAGCTTGATTACCCTGATATTTGGGCCAAAATTCACAAATTGTTGCCGGATCGTTTGAGCCCTGCCGGTAATGTGGTGAAAACTGCAAACCTAGGGCAACCCTTAGGTGTTCAATTCAGTGCTCCAGACTTACGGTTCGGACCTTTTGATAGTGATTCACAGGGTGCGCAGAACATGCTGGCTGCAACCTTTGCTCGTTATAAGATTTTTGCTGGCTCAACGATCAAATGGTTAGGTGCTACGGATGATCGTGCCACCATCCTGTTTTCAGTCGAAAGTGCGATCAATCCGGGTACTTACTACGTATGGCACCGCGGCGACAATACCATCGCACGTATTACCCACATGCGATCCATCACCGAACAGACTCTAGGTGAAACCTACCTCGAACCCAGTTGGTTGCCTGGATACTTACCCGTTGCCGTAACCCCAGCTAGAAATACTAAGCAGAGCAAGGGCATGGTCTTGATGCCACTGGTTGTGGATGACGTGGTTGCAGCTGCCGAGTTGCATACTGTCAATCTTACGGCTGAATGGTTCGCGGTAAATGGATTGACCGTGGTGCGCGTCCCGGTCGGGTTGCCAGCGGCAGTGTCCAAAGTTAAAGACGGGGATTTATGGCGTAAGCAAGTTGCCCAGCGTATTAACCTAGTCGCTAAAAATGTGCGTAAGGAATTTAAGCTCGACGAATTTGGCCCGGCTTGCGTGTACGGTAAAGATGCTTCCGCCTATGCAGCGCTGGCGGCATTGGTCTATGGCAGCTCGATGCACTGTGCAATAGCCTTTAATCCTAGGCTGGATCCTAAGTTCTTTGCTGAACCTTACCCAAGAATGAATAACAGTGGTAAAACACCTTATTTGCTTAATGACAATCCTACTGTGCGTTTATGGACTCGTATGTACGGTAGTAACATTGTGGCTGGTACACCGGGTTCATGGACTTTTCCAGCCAATAGCGATGTGATGATTGGTTACGAAATGTTTGATGACAAGCTGCGAATGCTGTCCTCACTGGATGGCGGGTTATCCGATGCTGTCAGTAAAACGGCGGGCACGGTGACTCGTTATACAGCCAACGTCAATGCCAGTCTCGCTGATCAGTGGTTGGCGACCCAGTATGAGGCCATGGTGACATTTATGCTTCCGCCGCAAGTGGGTAACGTGGGTCGGGTATTTGTCAGCGATGTCGATCCGGATACTGAAAATAAAAAATAGGATAGAAGTCATGTATTTATTTGTGAGCGCAATCAGTAAACGCCATCTGAGGAAACTTTGCGGAGTCGTCGCCCTCTGTGCGTCTCTAAGTATGCAGTCTATGGCGATTGCGGCGACGTTACCGGACAGTCTAAATTTGCGTTTGGTTGGCCATACCGACATGAATGGTGCCGGCAAAGGAGGCGAGGGGCTGGCATTAAAGCAATACGGAAATAAAACCGTATTGTTTCTGGCTCATGAGTCGGGTCCACAGTGTTTCAGTGTGATTGATGTAACCGTCCCGGCTAAACCGGTAGTCATCAAGCAGATTCCTGTCGAGGCGGAATTTGTTCGCTGTAACTCTTTAGGATTAAGTGGCAATGTATTGGTCGTTGCGCGGCAGACACTCACCGTCGGTCAACCCCATGGTGGGATCAAAACGTATGACGTTAGCGATGCAACTAATCCACAATTGCTTTCCTATATGGATCTTACCGGCCCCCGTTCCCGTGGTACGCATTACCTAACATTCACGGACGGAAAGTATGCCTATCTGGCTACCGGAGCCAAAGATTTTGTGCCAAACAATCCGCTTGATGATCAGATGCTCATGATTGTCGATATGCAGAATCCCAAAGACCCAAAGGAAGTGGGGCGTTGGTGGTTACCTGGCACCCAAGTCGGTGACCAAGTGGCCCCACCGGTACGCGTTAAGCCTTTCGATAGTGGCTTTCGTTTGCATACTTTGCTAGTGCCGCCTGAGCGTCCTGATCGAGCTTATGTGGGCTGGATTGACGGCGGGATTGTCGTGCTTGATATTGCAGATAAGTCAAAGCCAAAGGAAGTTTCGCGCATTTCTTGGCAATCTTTGAATCAGGGTTTCATGCATACGGTACTGCCAATTCTCGACCGGGGTTTGTTAGTGGCCTCGCAGGAATCGACTAAAGATGAATGCGCAGATTGGCCGATGCGCATCAGTATCATTGATATACAGAATGAAACGCGGCCCTTCCCTGTATCCACGCTACCCATCCCTGAGAACATCTCTGCGCTGTGTAAAGCCGGTGGGCGATTTGGCGCACACAATATCAATCAGAACAATATGGCTGAGGTGTCACAGGTACTAAAGAACACAGTGGTGACGGCGCAGTTTGGCGGCGGGTTGCGAATTTATTCGATTGAAAACCCCCAAGCACCAAAAGAAATTGCTTTCTTTGCGCCCAAAGTTCCTGGAAATAAGGGCGGTGTCATCCAAATGAATGACCTGATCGTCGGTAAAAATGGATTGATTTATGCCAATGACAGGTTTACCGGTGGCTTATATGTTCTTCAGTACACCGGTAAAACTCCATTGAACTGATAGCGTGCGACTCCTATTATTTAAGATGTGATGATTTTTGACCTATAACGAAGTTGGATTATTCGGTGTGGTGTCGCAATGTATCCATCCGGAGTTGCCACTGTCGTAGTGTTCTTTTTTCCAAATGGGAACACGTTGTTTTAGTTGGTCAATGATATAGCGGCAAGCATCAAATGCAGCGCCGCGATGTCCGGCGCTCACTCCAATCCAGACGGCGACTTCACCGATTTCAAGTAGGCCCGTGCGGTGTACACAATGAGCAGTTACGATCGTATGGTGCTTCAGGGCTTCGTCGATGATGCGCTGACCTTCTTTGCTGGCTAGTTCGATAAAAGCTTCATATTCAAGGCGAACGACACGCTGGCCTTCATTATGGTTGCGCACGCGGCCTTCAAAGGTTACCACTGCCCCTGCTGAAGGATGGCTAAGGTTGTCCTGTAGTCTTGCGACGTCTATTGCATCAATACTGAATTTGAATGAACTTAGCATGGTTTAGCCACCTGCCACTGGGGGAATAAATGCCACGTGGTCACCCGATTCCAATCGTTGTTGCCAATCGCAAAATTCCTGATTAATGGCGACTTTGACTTGTGAGGGTGGCAGCTTAAAGTCATATAGCTGTTGCAGTTCGGTGTATAACTCGGCGGCCGTCGATGCATGAGTGGAATGTTTTTCACTGGGTTTACCAGCTTGCTCGCGGAAAATGGCAAAATAATGTAGATGCAAGGTCAGCATGGTGATGAGGGTCAGCAAGGATTGATATGGATCAGGTGGTTGAAATTAATGGCTGTTCAAATCTCATCCGTGATAGGGCATCACGTTTTTGATGTCTGTATACAAGGCTGCTGTTTACTACAGTAACTGTAGTTCTGCAAAATACAGACGCTTAGCTTTTAAGAGGCGTTGAACGGTGCGCTTTTTCCGCCTTGCTTCTCAAGCAGTCGCGTTTCAGTGATGATGATGTCATGCGAGAGTGCCTTGCACATGTCATAAATGGTCAGTGCAGCTATGCTGGCTCCTGTGAGTGCCTCCATTTCAACGCCAGTCTTATGATGCACTGACACGGTACAGTGAACTACCGCTTCGTTGTCCTGCATACTGATGGTGACTTTACAGTTTTCAATGCCCAACGGATGACAAAAGGGGATCAGTTCATGGGTGCGCTTGGCAGCCATGGTGCCAGCAATAATAGCGGTCTGAAAAATCGGCCCCTTAGTAGTATTGAACTGTTGTTTGCATAAAGCAGCGACCACTTCGGCTGGAAAACGTACGTGTGTGGTCGCGGTAGCGCTGCGTTTGGTGACGGCTTTGTCGCTGACATCTACCATGGTGGGTTGTGCGTCATTATCTACATGTGAAAAGCGATTCATGTTCAACCCCCAATGTAGTACATCTCGATTTTGTGAAGGTGCTGATCAGGTGTGGTGAGTTGGCTGCGCTGTTCGCTATAGCGGTCAACCCGATTTTCCCATGCGGCACAAATCATTGCTCTTAACTCGTCATCACTCGCGCCTATTCGTAACGGCGTTTTGAGATCCAGTCCTTGTGTGGCGAATAGGCAGGTGTAAAACACCCCTTCAGAAGATAGCCGTGCCCGGCTGCAGTTGCCACAAAAAGGTTGCGTAACTGAAGAAATAAAACCAATTTCACCAGCGCCATCGTCATATCTATAGCGTTCTGCGACCTCACCCAGATAATTGCTAGAAACATTATGCACTGGCCAGCGTTCATGAATGAGGTGCAGAATCTCTTTGGACGGTACCACATGCTGAACCTGCCATTGGTTTCGGTTGCCTACGTCCATGTATTCAATAAATCGAACAATGATTTCTGTGTTCCGAAAATACTCAGCGAGATGCAGTATGGTGTGATCATTAACACCTCTTTTTATGACGGCGTTGATCTTGATCGGTTTGAGGCCAACCTGCTGTGCGGCTGTTAATCCGGTTAATACTTGCTCAAGCCCTTGAACCTCGCCGCTCATGAGTTTGAAGATCTCAGGATCTAGGCTGTCTAGACTTACAGTGATTCGATGCAGCCCGCTGGCTTGCAGTTCAGTTGCATATTTTTCAAGTAAGACACCATTTGTAGTGAGGGCTATGTCCTCTACACCATGGATAGCACCTAATTCAGCGATTAGTTCGGTCAAGTTTGGGCGCAATAAAGGCTCACCACCGGTCAGTCTTAATTTTTTAACTCCTATTTGAACGAACAAATTGGCCAACCTGGTGATTTCTTCGAAAGATAGGCGTTCTGTTGGTTTAAGAAATTGATAATGCTCATGGAAAGTCGATCGCGGCATGCAGTAGGGGCAGCGAAAATTACAGCGATCCATCACAGAGATGCGCAGATCATGTAAGGGTCGCCGAAATCGATCTAGGGGTATGTGAATGGGCGGCGTTTGTGTCGTTGGCATGTTCAGGATTGCCATCGGTAAAACGGTACCTCGGTGCCTGCTTCGAGCGGGATCGCGGTTTGAGGTAGTTGCACAAAGCCCTGTGTGCCCAACAACGAAATGAAATCACCTGAGCCCCGTGTTGGATGGGTGATGGCTTGCACGGTGTCATTTTGGCGGCATAAGGTGACGGGTAAGAATAAAGTCATGTCAGCGTTGGTCTTAACCTGGTGTGCTAATCTGATCAGTTCACTGTTAGATGCATTTGCTCCCATGCTATGGAGTAGGCCTGGTAGCACATATCGATGCAGGCAGATCAGTGTTGATACTGGGTTACCAGGCAGTGCATAAACCGTTTTGCCATCGCTACGCAGGCCAAACCATAATGGTTTTCCCGGGCGTTGTGCCACTTTGTGGAAAATACATTGCACGCCAAGATCAGTAAGTACTTGCGGAACGTAGTCGAACTTTCCCATCGATACCCCGCCACTGAGTATCACTACATCGTTGTCGGCCAGGATGGGGTTAAGTGCATTACGCATTGATGTCATGTCATCAACTAGATGGTGGTCCACGACGTGGCGGTGACCGTGCTGTTGAAGCGCTGCCTGGATCGCATAAGTATTCGAGCGTCGAATTTGCCAATCTTTTATGGCTTCGCCGGGTTCTATCAGTTCATTGCCTGTAGACACTAATGCGATGCGCGGGGAGGGCCGGACTACTGCTTGACGATATCCGGCACTGGCGATGATGGCGATTTCTGTTGCACTAAGACGGGTACCTGGCTGCAGAATGAGTTGTCCTTGTGTGGCATCGCTACCGCGCAGTTGCACATTCAAATTTGGATGCATTGCTGCGCTATTGAGGAGTTCAACGCGATTGTCGCTACGCTTAATTTGTTCTACAGGGATGACGCAGTCACAGCCGGTGGGTAATTCTGCGCCCGTCATGACTTCGATGCATTCATCAGTCTGCAAGATAGAAAGTGGTGGGCTGCCTGCTGCCTGTGTGCCAATAATGCGAAAGTCTCTTAAGGAGGTTCGGCTATTGATAGCGATGCCGTCCATGGTGACGCGGTTAAATGGTGGTTGGTCTCGCTCCATGTAGATGGCTTCGGCGAGCACGCTGCCTTGTAAGTGGCGTAAACCAACAGAGGTGGGCGTTAGTAACGGAACCTGTACGTTGATTGCGGTTTCTGCTTGGGTCACGCTCAGAATCGACACGTTGATTTCCAATTTGTTGGGTAGTTAAAGTTAGCGTGCATCACGGCAATGCGTTGAGGTATGAAAAAAACCGATGTCGGTCAACGGCATCGGTTTTGTGTTTAAGGCTTGGTGGCGACGCAATGTCAACCGCCACGGGTTTATTTGGTTTTTGCTTTGAAAGCGCGAATTTCCTTATTAACGGCATCGGCAGCTTTAACCGAAGCCTCGCCCGCTTCGCGTACCTTGGTGTCCTGTTTCAATTTGATGCGTGAAATATCTGCATCAGATGCTTTATCACCTAAGGCAGCAATCATGCTTTCCGTTTCAGTATCAATACAGGCTTGATAGGCCTTGATGTCTACATCGAATTGACGGGATGCGCGCATCGCGGCAACCATTTCTTCTTGTGTGGCTTTGGCGCCACTAGGGGGCGTGCTGGGTTGTTTAGGCAATGTGCATTCAGCGAGAACGGGTGCGGTGACGCTTAGGCTTAAGATTGCTGCAATGACAAACTGCATGGCTACTTTCATTATCAATCCCCTCAAGTTGGCAGAATCTACAAATAGATGTTAAATGGTTGTCGGCCTAAACGGACGTTCAATTAGTCGCTTATCTTAGGCGGTTAAAATCTGACTGCAAGCTTGGTGTATGGTTGCTGAGCCGAAACTGAACACTAACAAGGTAGGTTCATTGGGTTTTATAAGGTTTGTAAAGCCGATGCGCCGCCTAGGCGTGACATCTGTCGCAAAATCCAAGCCTGTCGTGCCCTGACGTAGCTCGAGGGTTTGTTGACCAAGTAGCGTTTAGGGGCAGGTAATACTGCTGCGAGCAGCGCGGCTTCGTTGGCGGTTAACCGAGAGGCGGGTTTATTGAAAAAACGCTGGCTGGCAGCTTCAACCCCAAAGATGCCATTGCCAAATTCGGCACTGTTTAGGTAAATCTCCAAAATTCGTCGTTTTGGCCAGAACAGTTCAATCAGTACTGTTAAATACGCTTCAATGCCCTTGCGAACATAACTGGTTCCTGGCCAGAGGTAGAGGTTCTTGGCAACTTGTTGGGTAATGGTGCTGCCACCGCGCAGCCTGTGTCCTTTACGATTTTGTACCCATGCTTTTTGCATGGCGCTGAAATCGAATCCGTAATGCACAGGAAAGGTTTGATCTTCTGATGCCATGACCGCTACTTTGATCTGGTTAGAAATCCGATTCCAGTCGCTCCACTGGTGACTGAATTGGTATTTGCTATCTCGGTTGATCAGGGCGGCTCCTCTGTCGCGGAGCATAAATGCGGATGTCCATGGATCTATCCAGCGCATTAACACAATGCTGCCTATGGACAAGACCAGCCAGCTAAGCAGCATCAGCCGTAAGCTGGCCAGTAGGCGCTTGCCAAAATGACGTCGTGTGGTCAAGTTTGTCGCTGAAGTGATTAGCCAACCGTTTTGGCGGATTCAATGATCACTGCCTCGACGGGCACATCGGCATGATGACCATAGTTGCCGGTTTTTACTTTGGCAATTGCATCAATTACCTCCATACCGGAAACCACCTGCCCAAATACAGCATAGCCATAGTTGCCAGGTTTGTGATCCAAGAATTCATTGTCAACCAGGTTAATGAAGAACTGCGAGGTGGCGCTGTCGATGTCATTAGTGCGAGCCATGGATAAAGTGCCGCGCTTATTCTTTAGACCGTTGGTGGCTTCATTTTTAATGGGGGCTTCGGTTTTTTTCTGATTCATATCAGCTGTGAAACCACCGCCTTGAATCATGAATCCGGGAATAACGCGATGAAAAATCACGCCATCAAAAAATCCTGCATCCACATATGCAGCGAAGTTCTTACTGCTGATCGGTGCTTCTGTACTAAAAAGTTCAATGGAGAAGGTGCCTTGGGAAGTCTTAAATTCAATCATGGTCTACTCTAGTGGTTAATTGAGAGGGTAACGGGGTTGCTCGTGAGCCACTGGCCTTCAGTAATGCGGAGGTGGCCGGTTAAATCGGGGTGCGAGGCTACGCTAGAAAACCCTACCGACTCAAGTATTTCTCGCACGGGCGCAGCTTGTTGCCAGCCGTGTTCGAGTATCAACCACCCGCCTTCGGATAAATACGATGGGGATGAATGAATGATCTGCCGTAAGGCATTCATACCATCCGAGCCAGAAAATAGTGCCAGATGAGGTTCATGATTACGCACCGATTGATCTACATGAGGGTCATCTTCGGCAATATAGGGTGGGTTGCTTAAAATGACAGAAAAGGTTTGGGGGGGGATATCAATGAACCAATTGCTGTGAAGGAAATGAATATTGCTCAGGTTATTAAGTGCCGCATTACTGCGAGCTAGGTTTAGAGCCGCTATTGAATAATCCGTTGCCACTATGTGCAGGTTGGGGCGTTCTGTGGCAATCGCCAACGCAACAGCACCGCTGCCTGTGCCCAACTCCAATAGTGTGTCGTGTCTGTCCTTTGATAAATGGTGCAGGGTACGCTCAACCAGTAACTCGGTTTCAGGGCGGGGGATCAACACGGCGGGATCAACTTTGAGATTCAGCGTCCAGAAAGGTTGTTCGCCCAATACGTAGGCCAGTGGTTCCCCGGCGATACGGCGTGATATCAGGGTGGTGAGTTGCTGCGCTTGATGAGCAGTTAAAGCCACTGTCTCGTTGGGTATCAGTAGGCTCTGTCTTTGTCCAGTTATGTGTTCTATCAGCCATTCTGCCTCGCGCTGCGGTGCATCAGAATGTCCTTCCAGTTGCAATTGGGTAGTCAACAGCGCGGTCTGAATGGAAATCGTCATTGAGTTAGAGGACTGTAACGTATGAATGTAGTGCGCAGTGTCAGGGTCTGGCGGGCTGTTCGTCAATTCCCGCAGTACACGCATTGTTGAAAGTGAATATCAAAGTGTTCTGATAATGCCGTACGATGCAAACAAAATCAGATGAGAGAGCCAGATGAGTGTGCCGTTACTGACTTTGCAGGTGCATGAGCACATGTGCTCGCTATGGAAAGCGGGTGCGGTAGCGATGGAGTGCTCCTTGGACTTGGGTCGTTCAACCACTCAAATTGAACTTGTTGAAGGGGGCTGGTGCTGGCAGGGACAGCATTTTCCATATCTGGACGTCTGTAAGGATCGAACAATCTATTATTGGGAGGGTCAATGCTTTCAGCCCGTGGCACGCTTTACTCGGTCGCTGATTAAGTTGGTGCCCACAGATTGGGGCCCGCCGACATTTGAAATTGATGGCATCAAGATGTTGCCTACGGCGAAGATTTCTCCTTATGCCGATGCTCAAGCCAAAGTGGCGATGATAGAGCCGAGAGATAAAGTGGTATTGGATACCTGCGGGGGGTTGGGCTATTTTGCTGCTTGGTGCGTGCAGGAGTGTGCGGCGAGGGTGCTTTCATTTGAGAAAAATCCCGATGTGATTTGGTTGCGCGATCTCAACCCTTGGTCGCCGCGCGCTGAGGGTGCGTTAACGTTGACGCAGGGTGATGTTTCTGAATGCATAGCCGCTATACCTGATAAGTCCGTGGACGCGGCGTTACATGATCCACCGCGCTTTGGTATTGCAGGTGAGCTGTATTCGCAGGGTTTTTATGATCACTTGGCGCGTGTATTAAAACGTAATGGGAAATTATTTCATTACACTGGCTCCCCTAATAAGCTCACCAGTGGTCGTGATGTGCCAAGGGAAGTCTCCACGCGTTTGCAACGCGCAGGATTTGTAACCGAGCTGAGAGGGGATGGGGTTTTCGCTATCAACAAGCGCTAGCGTGACCGATTAACGTGCATGATGTTGACTGGCTGCTAGGTGCTCTTATGTCGCAATGACCTAGCGAAATGATTACTCGACCAGTTGGGCTAGTTGCTCGGCTTGGTATTCGTTTTGTAGTGGTTCAATGACGTCATGCAGATCGCCATTCATCACCATGTCGAGTTTATAGATCGTGAGGTTGATGCGGTGGTCGGTGAGGCGTCCTTGTGGAAAGTTATAAGTACGGATGCGTTCGGAGCGATCTCCCGAGCCTACTTGCAGCTTACGTGAGGCAGCTTCCTGTTGATCTCGTTTAGTTTGTTCCGCCGCCAGCAATCGTGACTTCAGTAATGACATGGCGCGCGAACGGTTCTTATGCTGTGAGCGTTCATCTTGGCACTCCACAATAGTGCCAGTTGGAATGTGGGTGATGCGAATAGCGGAATCCGTTTTATTGACGTGCTGGCCACCTGCACCGGAGGCGCGATAGGTGTCAATGCGTAGGTCTGCCGGGTTGATGTCGATCGCTTCAATTTCATCGGCTTCAGGCAAGATTGCGACTGTACAAGCAGAAGTATGAATGCGGCCTTGTGCTTCGGTGGCCGGTACGCGCTGGACTCGGTGGGTGCCCGCTTCGAATTTAAGTCTGGAAAACGCACCATTGCCGATAATCCGGGCAATCACTTCCTTATAGCCACCGTGTTCTCCAGCGCTTTCAGACATGATTTCCACTTGCCAGCCTTGGTTGGCGGCATAGCGCGAGTACATGCGGAATAGGTCGCCTGCAAAGATGGCCGCTTCATCGCCGCCGGTGCCGGCGCGAACTTCCAGATAGATGTTGCTGTTATCACGAGGGTCTTTGGGGACCAATAATTTGGATAGTTCAGATTCATCCGTTTCAATGCGTGCATCTAATGCTTTGACTTCTTCGCGACCCAGGTCTCGCAGATCGAAATCACTGCCTTCAGCCATGTCTAATGCCGTTACGCGTTCGCTCAATAATTTCTGATAATCCCCATAGCGGGTCACGATGGGTTCTAGCCTTGCGTATTCCATCGACAATTCACGAAATTTGTCGTTGTCGTTGATGATGCCGGGGTCGGCCAGCAAGGCGCTGACTTCGATGTGACGTTCGGCCAAGCGGTCTAGTTTGTGTTTAATCGAGTCTTTCATTGAATTAGGGTGTCATTCTTTGCTGGGCGTGGATGGCGCAAATAAAGTTTGCGCGGCGCGAATCAGTTCTGCATCCCCTTGCTTGCCTGCATCACGTAATCGTTGGCTTGGGTGATGAAGCAGACGATGAGTCAGCGTGTCTGCGAGAAAGGCCAGCACTTCAGTAGCGGGTCGGCCATTGTTGAGCATCCGCTGGGCCTGCTCAAGGGTTTGTCGCCGGATGGTTTCGCCCTCATCACGGATTGCACGGATCGTCGGCACGGCATCCAGTGTGCGAAGTTGTTGAGTAAAGTCCTGGACGTCTTCTTTTAGGAGCTGATCGGCTTGCAGCGCGGATTCCTGGCGGGCCGCTCTATTTTCGCTAACCAGTTGTTGCAGGTGATCAATGGTAAATAGATAAACATCTTCCAATCGTGCGACTTCCGGTTCGATGTCACGGGGTACGGCAATATCCGCCATGAAGATCGGACGATGTTTACGCAACTGTAAGGCTGCTTGAACGGACTGGAAGGTGATGACCGGTGTGGGGCTGGCGGTTGAACTGACCACGATGTCCGCATCGGCCAAGTGCGAGGCCAGGTTGTCTAAGCTGATGGCATAAGCGTTGAACTCAGCAGCCAGCTGTTGGGCCCGTTGTAATGTTCGATTGGCGATGATCATGCGTTGTACGCCATTGGCCCGCAGGTGTTTAGCAGCAAGGGCAATGGTGTCTCCGGCACCGACCAGTAATGCGGTGCGTTCAGTTAAGTCTTCAAACACTCGACGGGCCATGCTGACAGCCGCGGATGCCACTGAGACGGCATTGGCTCCAATGCGGGTATCGGTTCGTACCCGTTTGGCAGCAGAGAAGGCGGCTTGGAACAGGCGGTTCAAGTAGGGACCGGTGCTGCCATGTTCTTGAGCTATGCGGTAGGCGTCCTTGAGTTGTCCCAAGATTTGCGCTTCGCCAACCATCATTGAGTCTAGGCCCGCGGCAACCGCAAAGGCATGGTGAACGGCGTCTGAGTGAATATGTTGGTAAAGGCAAGGTTGTAGGGCCTGGCTATTCAGGCCGTGCCATTGCGTGATCCAGTCGATGAGTGGCGTGGCCAGTTCAGGCTCCGGCCGAGCAGGGTCGTTTTCGAGAAAGCAGTAGATTTCGGTGCGGTTGCACGTGGAGACGATCAGGGACTCGCAGACCGAGGGCAGTTGGGCGAGCTCACCGAGCGCAGACGGCAGTTCAGCATCCGCAAAAACAACTTGTTCGCGAATCGCAACTGGCGCAGTCCTGTGATTGATTCCAACTACAATAAATGACATTCGGCTGATCCTGAACAGTCGCGAATTGTCAGGGATGCATGCCGGTAATACAAGGAATAGCAATGATGCGATAACAGGCCGTTGACCTGTATAGTGATCCACCTATGTCATTCCACTACAAATTGTTCTCGGTAAACCTGTCCATTCGAGCGGTACGTTCGGGTTTAATGGGGCAGTTGGCCGCCGTCATGGGCGCGTTGTGTTTGGCTGGTTGCGCCACCCCGGCTGTAGTGAAGCCGATACCCAGTCGCGCTGAGTCTGAGGCCGCGTCGCTTTCGGTCGAGGAATTATTGGCCGCGGCCGATCAAGCAGCGGATGAAGAACAGTATCCCAAGGTGGCGCGCTTGCTGGTTCGAGCTGCGCAGCGTTCAGACGATGAGGCCGTGGTGGGTGATGCCGCACAGGGTTGTTATCAGAACCACCAGTTGCAGGCGGCCCTTGAGATTGCGCAGCGTTGGCTGGTGATCAATCCTACCAATCTAGAAGCGCGCGAGTTAGCGGCCTTGTCTGCAATCAAGTTGTATCAAGTTGATATTGCCGCTAAACATTTGCAGGTGCTGCTTGAGCAGGCCTATATCACTCCTGCGGCTGGCTTCATGGAATGGTTAAACAAAATACCTGCTTCAGATGCAAACGCTGCGCTTGTGGTCATGAAGAAATTAGCGAGCACTCATGCGCAGATGGCAGAAGCCCATTATGCAGTGGCCCGTTTTGCTGAACTTACTGAGGATGTTGGGTTAATGCTGACCTACGCGCAGCGTGCGCACGACCTGTCGCCGTATTGGGCGCCTGCTGGTTTGTTGTTAGCAAAAGGGCAGTTGTTACGTGGGCAGCCCGATTTGGCCTTGCAAACGGCTCAAGATGTAGTCAAGAACGATGACAGTCTTGGTACCCGTTCTGAATATGCAGCGTTATTGCTCGCTGCGGGAAAGCCAAATGAAGCGGTGCAATTGTGGCGTGAGTTAGAGCAGACCGAGGGCGATAACAGTGCTGCTGTGCGCTCCCTTGCGTATTTGGATATTCAGGTTGGCAACTACCAGTCGGCTTTCAATCGACTAAATGTATTGCTTAATGCTGGAAATAAAGTGAGCGAGTCGATTTTTTATTTGGCTGGTATTGCTGAGCGCACAGGGGCCACGGCAGAGGCCAGACAACTGTATGGGCGTGTTCAGGATGGCGCATTTGCGCTACCGGCTCAGTTGCGTATTGCGAATTTGATTAAAGACAGTGAGGGCTTAGACAGTGCGCTGAACTCTCTGCAGTCCTTCGGTCAAACCAATCCTGAGGAGGTGTTGCAGGCCTTGCAGGCTAGGGCACAGATGCTCTCAGTCGCAGGTGATGATGTCGCTGCGTTATCACTTTATGACCAAGGTGTGGCGGATTATCCTGACGTGGCGTCTTTACGAATCACGCGGGCTTTTCATTTATTAAAAATGAACAAGGTCTCTTTGGGTATCCAAGCCATGCGTGACGTGTTACAGGTGCGCCCTGAAGATCCTACAGTGCTCAATGCATTGGGTTACACCCTGCTTGATCATACCAAGCAACATCAGGAGGGCTATGAATATATAAAGCGGGCCTTCCAATCTACTCCTGATAGTGCTGCGGTGATGGATAGTATGGGCTGGGCGTTGTTCAAGTTAGGTCGGCAGCAAGAGGCACTGCTGTATTTGCAACAAGCCGCTGACAAGATGCGTGATGAGGAAGTCGAGTTGCACCTCGGTGAGGTGCTTTGGTCACTTGATAGACGTGATGAGGCGGTGCGAGTGTGGCAAGAGGCATTGAAGCTTGCGCCTGATAACAAAGTTTTACAGGAGCGTCTCAAGCGTGCTCCTGTCTCTCGCTGAACACCAGAAGTGATCATCGGCTATGAGTAAGTTGCTTGTGCTCATCGTCCTTGCTGTCTTGCAGTCGGCCTGCATGACGCAGCCTCAGCACATCACTGGCAGTACGGCAGCCCATACGACGGCAGAGTTAAAGCAGTGGCAGGCCTCAGGCCGGATTGGAATCACTGCTATCGATCAATCAGGCTCGGGGGGCTTTATCTGGGAGCAGAATGAGGCAGTGAGTCAGATACAGTTACGCGGCCCTGTGGGCGTGGGCTCATTGGCGGTGTCGGTAGATGGATCGGGTCTGTCTCTGCTGTCCAGTGAGGGTACGTCGTACAGTGAAAGTGATGCGCTGCTGGTCATGCAGGAAAAGCTTGGAGTTGTTTTACCTGTTACGCAGTTGCGTTATTGGTTGCTCGGTACCGCGGCGCCCAGTACGTATCGATGGTTAGATGCAACCCACCAATTACTTGAGCAAGACGGTTGGCTGATTACCTATCAGCAATGGACTGAGCGCAATCAGTTGAGCCTACCGATCAGGTTGATTCTGCAGCAGGGCGCGGTGCGTATTGTGGTGGTGATTCAGGCTTGGAATTTGTCATGAGTTTTGGTGAGTTGCTTGGGAATGCAAACAGTAACGACTTGAGTTGGCCTGCGCCCGCCAAGCTGAATCTTTGTCTGCATATCGTTGGGCGCCGTGCTGATGGCTATCACTTGTTGCAGACGGCCTTTCAATTTATTGATCTCCATGATGAGTTACGTTTCTATCGTCGTCCCGATGGCGTCATTGAGCGTCTGGCGGGGCCTGATGCAGTGCCTGCCGGTTCCGATTTAGTTGTGCGTGCAGCTCGCTTGTTGGCAGCTGTCTCTGGGGCCGCTCACGGGGTGGGTATCGAACTGGTGAAGCGAATTCCTATGCAGGCTGGGCTTGGCGGCGGCAGCTCTGATGCCGCTACGGTGTTGGTGGCACTGAATCACCTGTGGGGCATAGGCTTGGGGGTCGATCAATTAGCTACTTTGGGCCTGCAATTGGGCGCCGATGTGCCTGTGTTTGTGCGGGGCCGGGCAGCGTGGGCTGAAGGAGTGGGTGAGATGCTCACGCCTGTGGATTTTCCTGAAGGCTATTATTTGGTCATTGATCCCGGTGTTTCAGTGAGTACCGCTGAAATCTTTCAAGCATCTGAATTGACACGCGATACCCCCCTCACCACAATACGCGCCTTCCTTGCGGAGGGTGGGCGTAATGATTGCACGCCTACGGTTAGAAGTCGTTATCCGGCTGTAGCGCAAGTCATTGATTGGCTTGATCAATATGCCGAAGCGCGTTTGACCGGTACCGGTGCCTGTGTGTTCGCAGCCCTGCCCGATCGTCAGGCAGCGTTGCGCGTTTGTGCGGTTTTGCCGCCGCAATGGCGCGGATTTGTCGTCCAAGGCTGTAACGAGTCGCCGTTAATGAGGCGCTTGCAACTGGCCTAATGCGGTCTACTTGTGACCGTTGAGTTTGATTTGAGCGTTGTTGGGGTGTCGCCAAGTGGTAAGGCAGCGGGTTTTGATCCCGCCATTCGGAGGTTCGAATCCTTCCACCCCAACCACATACCTTTTCCCTCGAGCTTCAGGAGCGTCTGAGTGGACCGATCCAGCATGATGGTCTTGTCCGGTAATGCCAATCCAAAATTGGCTACGGATATCGCGCGTCACCTTAATCTGCCATTGGGTCGTGCGGCAGTGGGTCGCTTTAGTGATGGTGAGATTGCCGTTGAGTTAATGGATAACGTGCGGGGTCGTGACGTCTTTATCGTGCAATCAACCTGCGCGCCCACTAACGACCATTTGATGGAAATGTTGATCATGGTGGACGCTTGCCGGCGTGCATCGGCAGGGCGTATTACCGCGGTCATGCCTTATTTTGGTTATTCGCGACAGGATCGCCGTCCTCGTGCGCAGCGTTCAGCCATCACCGCCAAGTTGGTCGCCAACATGATCATGCGTGCGGGTGTGGATCGCTTGCTGACTGTCGATTTACATGCCGATCAAATCAGCGGCTTCTTTGATATTCCGGTGGACAATGTGTACTCATCTCCTGTGTTGCTGGGTGATGTGTGGAAGCAAAAGTACGACAACTTAGTTGTTGTATCACCCGATGTGGGCGGGGTGGTGCGTGCGCGTGCATTAGCCAAGCGTTTGGATGATGCCGATCTGGCCATCATCGATAAGCGTCGTCCGCGCGCCAATGTGTCCGAAGTGATGAACATCATCGGTGAAGTGAAAGGTAAGTCTTGTGTGTTGATCGATGATCTGGTGGATACCGCCGGTACCTTGTGTCACGCCGCTACAGCGTTAAAGAAAGAAGGCGCACAGCGTGTGGTGGCCTACATCACGCACCCTGTATTGTCTGGGCCTGCCGTTGAGCGTATTGGTAAGTCGGATTTAGATGAATTGATTGTTACGGATACCATTCCATTATCCGATGCAGCCAAGGCGTGTAAGCAAATACGTCAGCTTTCAGTGGCGGGGTTGCTTGCTGAAACCATGCGGCGTATTCGCGATGAAGAGAGCGTCAGTTCGCTCTATGTAGATTCATAAGGGTCGACTCATAAAGGTCGATTGGTAAAGAATGCTTCAGCATGGGTTGTTCCATGCGGGCTAAGTTGTCTTGCAGTGCTTGGTCGCGACACTGCGAGATTTTTTGTTAAGTAGTCGGAGATTGTTATGAAAACTTCATTTGAACTCGTCGCTGAATTGCGCGACGGCACACAGGGGAAGGGTGCGAGCCGCCGCCTGCGTCATGCCGGTCGTGTTCCAGCGATTTTGTACGGTGGCCATGTCGAACCGGCATGCCTTTCTTTCGAGCATGAAAAGTTGCAAGTTGCTACGCAGAACGAGCGCTTCTTCACCACGTTGTTAACGATCAAGATTGGTGATAAGACCCAGTCAGCGATTCTTAAAGACATTCAACGTCATCCATCCAAGCCAGTTATTTTGCACTTGGATCTTCAGCGTATTGTTGAAAACGAGCAGATTCGCATGAGCATTCCGCTGCACTTCATCAATGCCAATATTGCACCGGGCGTGAAGACCGGTGGCGGCCAAGTTTCGCACTTGTTGAACGAAGTGGAAGTGCTGTGTTTGCCGAAAGATCTGCCTCAATACATTGAAGTCGATATGGCCAAGATGGAGCTCAATCAGTCTCTGCATTTGTCTGACTTGGTCTTGCCAGCCGGTGTGGAACTGGTCTTGCTGTCCCATGGTCGTGATGAAGCGGTGGTGTCTGTGCACCATGCCCGTGTTGCTGAAGAGGCGGCTGCACCTGCGGCTGCCGAAGCTGCGTCTGCTGCGGCTAAGCCAGCTGCTGCGGCGCCTGCTAAGAAAGAAGGCGGCAAAAAGTAAGCACTGTCATGCACGCGGGGCTGTCCTTTATCTGGGCAGCCCCGTTCGCATTTCAGTTTGACGCTTATTGTTGATCATCATGTCAGGTACCACTCTGAATATGATAGTTGGGCTGGGAAATCCCGGGGCCGAACATTCGCTGACGCGACACAATGCGGGCTTTTGGTTTGTGGATGCGCTGGCGCGCAAGTATGGCGGTCAATTTCGCGGTCACACACGCTATCAAGGTGAGGTGTGTCGTATTCAGATCGGGGCTCATGAAGTCCACTTGCTCAAGCCACAAACCTATATGAATCGCAGTGGTCTTTCGATTCGCAGCTTGTCCGATTATTTAAAGATTGCACCTGAAAAAATATTAGTAGCTCATGATGAACTTGATCTGCCACCTGGTGTGGCTCGGTTCAAGTTAGGTGGTGGGCATGGTGGTCACAACGGTTTGCGCGATACCATCACGCATATTGGTGCTAACTTCTGGCGATTACGTTTAGGTGTCGGTCATCCTGGTGATAAATCCGAGGTGATTGATTTTGTCTTGCAGCGCGCTTCTTCTAAGGAAGAAGATTTGATTATGAATGCGTTGCACGCAGCGCTAGATCAGTTGCCGGTGTTTTTAGATCAGGGCTCAGAAAAAGCCATGCATCTACTGCACAGTCAAAACGGCAAACAGGCTTAAGTTTTTTTACTGAATTCTGATTGGAATAAATCATGGGCATCAAATGCGGCATCGTTGGGTTGCCTAATGTCGGGAAATCCACGCTTTTTAATGCGCTGACGCGTGCGCAAATTGCAGCGGAAAATTATCCGTTTTGTACGATTGAACCCAATGTGGGTGTTGTGCCTGTGCCTGATCTGCGGTTGCAGGCCTTGGCAGAGATTGTCAAACCAGAGCGTATTTTGCCGACCATGGTTGAGTTCGTGGACATTGCAGGCTTGGTGGCCGGTGCTTCAACCGGTGAAGGTTTAGGTAACAAGTTTCTAGCGCACATTCGTGAAACCGACGCTATTGCTCACGTGGTGCGTTGTTTTGTTGATGATGATGTGATTCATGTGGCGGGTAAGGTCAGTCCACTCGATGACATTGCGGTGATCAACACGGAATTGGCGTTGGCAGATCTCGACAGTGTGGAACGTGTCTTACGTCGTACCGAAAAAACTGCTAAGTCGGGTGATAAAGATGCCGCTAAATTAGTGACAGTGCTTAAGCGCTTGCACGAGCACTTGGATGGTGGCGCCCCAGCGCGTTCATTGGCGATAGAGCCTGAAGAGCGCAAGTTGTTGCATGAATTGCATCTCATCACCATCAAACCGTTGATGTACGTGGCCAATGTGGCGGAAGACGGTTTTGAAAATAATTCTCGGCTTGAGGAAGTGCGTGCGTTAGCAGCGCAAGAGCACGCTCAGGTGGTGCCGGTGTGTGCGGCCATTGAGGCGGAAATTTCTCAGTTAGAAGAAGCCGATCGCGCCGAGTTTTTAAAAGAAATGGGCCTATCGGAGCCGGGCTTAAACCGTGTGATTCGCGCCGGATATGCGCTGCTGGGCTTGCAAACTTATTTTACTGCCGGTGTCAAAGAAGTACGCGCTTGGACAGTCCGTGCTGGCTCAACCGCACCCCAGGCAGCTGGCGTGATTCATACCGATTTTGAAAAAGGCTTTATTCGAGCCGAAGTGATTGCCTACGAGGATTTTATTGCGCTGCGGGGCGAGCAGGGTGCTAAAGAGGCCGGAAAATTGCGCTTAGAAGGGAAGGAATACATCGTGCGCGAAGGGGATGTCATGCATTTTCGATTCAATGTGTGATTTTCCTAAAGAACCCAATGGCTTGGCTTGACAGTTGGCGGTTCCACCAACAGAATTCGCGACCCTGTAAGCAATGTCTTTAAGATCATTCTGATCAATTGGCTTGGTGAAGTAGCTCAGACGGTTAGAGCGAAGGATTCATAACCCTTAGGTCGGCGGTTCGACTCCGCCCTTCACCACCAACCCCTTTCTACTCCCGCAAAGTTCGCCGTGAATGGATTCTGAGTCTCGGCGCATATATGCTCAAGGCTGATGCATAATTAATTAAAAACTGAGGTGGGGCATGATTCGCTATATAACGATATTTATTTTGGTCTTATCGGGGTTACCTGCCTTCGCAAAAGATGCACCGGTAGTTCCCGTTGTAAACGATCCGGCGCTGGTGAAAGCCATGACGGTGGCGGCAAGAGCCTTGCTGGAATCGGTGAAAGGTGAGCCTGAATTTGCTGAGCGGTTGCGTCGTTACTCCATGGAAGACAAGTTACTGCTCACCCTGAATGATGCACATCGGCAAGAGTGGCAGTATTGGCCACCTACAGAGCGTTCTGGGTTAAGTATTGATTTGATGTTGCCAAAGCATCGTGCACTGATGCATGAATTGATTTGGAGCATTCTAAGTACACCCGGCTATCACAAGTTGCTCAACATCATGCAGCTCGAGAATTACCTGCAAGCCACTTCAAATAGCGGGTTTCCGCGTGGCATTGAGGATTACAGTGTGACGTTATTTGGTGAGCCTAGCGATACTTTGCCGTGGGCATGGCGCTTTGAAGGTCATCATGTCTCGATGAGTATTACCATTGTTCCAGGCTATGGCTTCACCGTGACGCCGACGTTTTTAGGTACTGATCCGGCGGAAGTGCCCGCAGGGCCTTTGGCTGGGTTGCGAGTATTGCGTGTTGAGGAAGATTTAGGTCGTAAGCTGATGACCTCATTGTCCGAGGCGCAGCGCAAAGTGGCTACGTTGCCTGGCGATCCTGAGTTTAATACTAAGGCGGGTTTCACTTATGCCTACGACACGCCTTGGGATTTGTACGCCAGTAATATTCTTAAAGATCGTAGTCAATGGGATGATTGGAAAACGCAGCTTAATCCAGAAGGTATTAAGTTCTCGGCGATGACCGCAGACCAGCAAGCGATCTTGTTATCGTTGCTCGACGAGGTGTTTTCGACTTATCGCCCTGAGGTGGCTGCTACTTATAAAAAATCGCTCGATCTGGATGCGTTGAAGTTTGCATGGATTGGTGGCTTAAAGAAAAATGAATCACATTACTATCGAATTCAAGGCAGTGATTTTCTGTTTGAATATGATGATGCCCAAGGAAATGGCAACCATATCCATGAAGTGTGGCGCAGTAAGTCGGGTGATTTTGGTGACGATTTATTGATGCGTCATCGAATGGCCGAGCATTCCCAGAAATAATAAAAACATCTGTCATCCTGTTGAGTGATTACACACTCAATAGGATATGTTTATCTCGTCACTCATCACCATTAATGCGCAGGCCTGAGGTTTTTTTATTGTTAATGCTAGTGCTCTTGTCGGGTACTGCATGTGTCAGTCGTTTCTCTACGAATCAGGTCGGTCCAGCAGACTCGAAAGACTTTGTTGCTGATTATTATAAGGCGATGGCGTTTTATGAAAATCAGGATTATGTGAATGCCCTATCAGCATTTAAAGCCTTGGCTATTCAAGGCGATGACTTAGCCCAGCTTTATGTTGGCAATATGTATGAGCGTGGCGAGGGCGTGGCTCAAGATGATGTAGAAGCCATGAGGTGGTATCGAATGGCAGCGGAGCAGGGCTATGTCGATGCACAACTTAATATGGCGGAGATGTACAGCAATGGAATGGGCACACCAACGGATTATGTTCAAGCTTATGCTTGGTGGACTTTAGCGGCTGACCAGGGTGATGACAGTGCCGTCAACAGCAGAGCGCTCATTGTTAGTCGCATGACGGCTGATCAAGTGCTTGCTGCTGAGCAGTTCGTGCAGGTTTGGCGTCATAAAAAATAGCCATTAAGGCCAATTGCACGCGCGGTTTAATAACTAAGTCACATAAGAAGTGAGCCGGCGTCTTCATCATGATTAATCGTGTCTGAATGATTCAGGATGGATTCAGGCTTGGTTTCTTACAGTGGGATCACGCTGGTAAAGAACATTGATAGTGGCCGCGTTGTCTCTCAATGCTGGAGATGAAGAATGATACTAAGTAATGGTATTTGGAAATCCATTCTTGCCGTGGTCTTGTTGTTTGCTAGTTATCTGACTCAGGCGCAGGTGATCTATACCGTCGGGGGTAGTGTTTCGGGTCTGACGACCGGCAAAGTAACCTTGTTGAAAAATGGCAGTACACCACTGACATTAAGCACGAACGGCGCTTTTGTGTTTCCGGGTGGTCAGTCTTCAGGGTCGTATATCGTTACCGTGGCCATTCAGCCTGCCGGGTTGGCCTGTTTGGTGAGCAATGGTACAGGCGTGGTGACGGGTTCGAATGTTGTCAACATCGGGGTCAGTTGCAGTCCAACCTATACCGTTGCTGGAAGCATTTCAGGACTTGCTGCATCCGGCTTAGTGCTGCGTATGAATTCAGCCAGCTTGATTGTTGCAAGTGGAGCCACTGGATTTAAATTTTCAACTGCACTGACTACTAATGCTGTTTATTCGGTGAGTGTTGGAATTCAGCCTACAGGGTTAAGCTGCACTGTGAATAATGGTTCAGGGACGATAGCTGTAGCAAATGTCAGTAACATTGCTATCAGTTGTGTGCCCACCTATACCGTGAGTGGAACGATTTCGGGTCTGACTGCAACAGGGTTGCAGCTTAGATTAAAAGCCATGACGTTGATTGTGGCCGGTGGCGCGACTGCATTTAAGTTTTCAACGGCATTCACTTCCGGCACTAGTTATTTAGTAGGTGTGAATGCTCAGCCGAATGGACAGACCTGCCTGGTGACGAACGCTGGGGGCACGATTGGTACTAGCAACGTGACGGATGTGGTCATTAATTGCAGTACCTTGACCGTACCTGATGCCCCCACTATTGGTAATGCCATTACGGGCGATGGATATGCCACTGTGAATTTCACTGCACCGGTTTCTAATGGCGGCTCAGTGGTTACAGGCTATACATTGTCTTGTACAGGTGGTTCAACGACGCGAACGGCAACCGGTGTGTCGAGTCCGATCACGATCAGCGGCCTGACTAATTTGACCGCCTATGGTTGTTCTGTTGTGGCGACAAATGCTGTGGGAACAAGTCCTGCCTCTGCGTCTATCAGTGTCACGCCTTATGTGGGTACTGCAAATACAGTAAGTGTCTTATGTCCTTACAGTCAGTCCACGCCCAACATCACGTTGACAACTGGCGTGACGACCACCAGTAATTCTTCATGGACGTGCTCCGGCACATTACGCTCGCTCACTGCTAATGGTATTCCAGATCATCAGATTGGCACGTTTCCAAATCCGGGTAATCCCAATACACCCACTGTGCAGATCATTAATGCTTCAGTACCACTGACGCCTGTGGTTGCCACGAGTAATACTGCACTTCGATTAGGTTTTGGTTATGCATTGAATGGTGTGAAGTTTGATCCTGGCACGGGTGGCACCTGCCCGAGCACTGCAACAAAATCTTCGGATTGCGCCGCGATTGGTACCGATCCATGGAAGCTTGAAGCGTTGGGCGTAGCTAAATCATTCTTTAACTTTGGAACCGATAGTAATAACGCACATGTGCAACCTACGGGCATGTATCACTATCACGGTATGCCTGAAGGTATTCTGGCGAAAATGGGGGTGACCACTGCCTCTCCTAAAATGGCATTGATTGGCTGGGCGCCAGATGGTTATCCAGTCTATGCGCGCTATGGACATACGATCTCCACTGATATCAGCAGTCCGCTTAAAACCATTGTCTCAAGTTGGGTGATTCAAACCACACCGGATACTGGGCGACCTTCGCCGAGTGTTATTCCCATGGGCGTATTCCTACAAGATTATGAATACGTGGCAGGTTCGGGTGATCTGGATGATTGCAATGGACGCTTTGACGTGACGCCAGAATTTCCAAATGGAATTTATCACTACTACGCCACAGATAATTTTCCTTACTTCCCTCGTTGTTGGAAGGGAGTCTTTTAATACTGGAATGACTTCCAATAAGCGATACATGAGTGCTCGGGCAGGGATGCCCTTTTTCCTAGGGTGTGCTCAAAATCAACATTGTTAATTGTGCTGATTCATTGCCATTTTTTTACGATTCTTGTGATCCTATCGGCTATCGCGTCCCCACTCTGGGGCTTACCATGTGCGCTTAGTTAAATTCCTGATTGAATAGGTTTGAAAAGGTCTTGCTATATGAATAAGCGTTTTTGGGTTGTGTTGGCTGTCATGAGCATCACGTTGGGTGTGTTCAATGTAACTGGCATCAGCTTGGTGGCTAATGCTGCGGATACGGCGACCCCGCCCAATTTCATTGTGATTTATGCCGAAGCGGAAGGCTGGGTGAGTAGCTCGGTACAGATGGATGATCGCAATCCTGCATCTAAGGGAACGGGCCTTAAGACGCCTAATTTAGAGCGACTTGCTGCATCTGGTATGCGATTCTCAGATGGCTATGCGGCCTCGCCGCGCTGCACGCCTTCCCGTGCGGCTATTTTTACTGGACGCAGTCCGGCGGCCTTACACATGACCTTTGTCGGCACCGGTGATGGAGATGCCTCGCCCGGTAATGTGAATACCAAAGTAATCCCAGTGAATTCATCCACTGAAATGCCATTGGAGGAGACCACCATTGCTGAATTGCTAAAGCGTCAGGGCTACGGCACGGCACATTTCGGCAAGTGGCATGTAGGCAGAACTAATCCGTCTCAACATGGCTTTGATGAGAGTGACGGTCCCACCAGTAATGGCGGCCCTGATAATGTGGCCAGCCCCAATCCAAAGCAGGCATTGTTGATGACCTCTAAGGGCATCAGCTTTATGGAGCGTATGGCAAGGGCGAAGAAGCCGTTTTATTTACAGATGTCGCATTATCCGAATCAAGCATTAAAGAGTGCCACCGCAAGTGCTGAAGAAAAGGGCGTGGTCGATAGCACCATCGGTCAGATTTTAGATGCGGTAGATCGCTTGGGTCTTAAAGGAAATACTTACATTGTTTATACGGCTGATCATGGTAGTCAGGGCAAGAACCTACCCTTGACGGGCGGCAAGGGTGGCGTGTGGGAAGGCGGTATTCGTGTGCCTTATATCATTTCGGGTCCAGGCATTAAGTCTGGAGCTTTCTCGCATGTACGCGCCAGTGGCGTGGATTTGTTTCCGACCTTTGCGGCATTGGCCGGTGTGAAGGAATCGCTGCCTAAAGGTGTTGAAGGCGGCAGTCTGGTACCGGTGCTGATGAATGGCGGCGTAGGTACGGTGCAGCGGTCTCGTGAAGAGTTTGTGGTGCACTTTCCTCATTACGACAAAGATACTCAAGGGCCTGCATCATCCATCTTGTTGGGTAACTACAAACTGACTCGTTTGTATGAGACTGGCCAGTTGAAATTATTCGATCTGTCGAAGGATGTGGTGGAGCACAATGATCTGGCCAAACAAATGCCAGAAAAAGTGGCTGAACTGGATGCACGCTTGACGGAGTATCTGAAGGCGGTGAACGCACAGATGCCAACTATGAATGCCAATGCAGATCCTTCAAAGAGTGCCAGCGATTTGCCTGGTGAAAAGAAGAATGGCGGTATGGGTGGGGCGAACTCTGGAAAGGGCGGTAAGGGTAAAGGCTAAGCTAACGTTGCGCGTACGCGTGTTCGTTGATTGGCCCTCAAGCTGTTGCAGTTTGTTTGGGCCGAGTCTTTACTATTCTTAAAGCAGAGATGCCGGGCTTCTGAGCTAAGCTGCCTAATAATGTTGATCTGGTCTTTGTTGAAATACTGAATTTATTTTTCTATCTCATGCCTGCGAGAGGGGTTGCTCTATGAATAAAAAATACCTAGTGCTATTGAGTGCTGTGGGTGTGGTGATTGCGGGTCTATCGATGAAGTTCGATGCATTAGATGCCAATGCAGCCGCGTCCCCTAAGCAGCCAAACTTTATTGTTTTTTATGGCGAGGGTGCGGGTTGGGTCAGCACTTCCGTGCAGATGGATGACCGTAATCCTGCTTCAAAGGGTACGATCAATAAAACACCGAATCTTGAGCGTCTGGCAGCGGCGGGCATGCGCTTCTCGGATGGCTATGCGCCCTCACCACGCTGTACGCCTTCTCGCGCCACTATTTTCACTGGCCGAAGCCCAGCTGCGTTGCACATGACCTTCGTTGGGATTGGTGATGGCATGGGTACGGGCAATATCACTACCAAAGTGATTCCGGTCGATGCTTCAACCGAATTGCCGCTTGAAGAGACCACGATTGCTGAATTACTAAAGGGTTCTGGGTATGCGACCGCTCACTTCGGTAAGTGGCATGTAGGCCGAGTCAATCCGTCCCAGCATGGTTTTGATGAGAGTGATGGCCCAACCAGTAACGGTGGTCCAGACAATGTGTCTGATCCCAATCCGAAGCAGACACTGGCCATGGCTCAGGAAGGCATTGCTTTCATGGAAAAACAAATTAAGGCCGGTAAGCCCTTTTATTTGCAGTTGTCTCAGTATCCTAATCAGGGCGCCAAGAGCCCTCAAGAGATCAGCGAAGAAGCCCATATCATTGATAGCAGTTATGGTCAGGTGATGGATGCGGTGCAGCGCTTAGGCATTAAGGACAACACCTACATTGTCTACACCACCGATCATGGTACCCAAGGTAAGAACACTCCGTTATCGGGTGGTAAGGGTGATGTGTTGGAGGGTGGTATTCGTGTTCCATTCTTGGTGGCAGGTCCTGGCATTAAAGCCGGTACCAATTCCCATGTGCGTGTCAGTGGGGCGGATTTATTCCCAACCTTTGCCGCACTGGCTGGGGTAAAAGAAGCTGCAATGCCTAAGGGCGTTGAAGGCGGTAGTCTGGTGCCGGTGCTCACCAATGCTGGCGTGGGTGCGGTGAAGCGTTCACGCGAAGAATTTGTGGTGCACTTCCCTCACTATGACAAGAACCCGCAAGGTCCGGCCTCATCAATCCTGCTGGGCGATTACAAGATGACCCGTCTGTATGAAACCGGCGAGCGTCGCTTGTTCGATCTATCCAAGGACCCCAGTGAGTCAAACGATTTGGCTAAGCAGATGCCGGCCAAGGTTGCCGAATTAGATGCACGTTTGACGGCTTATTTGAAAGATATAAATGCACAAATGCCCACTATGAATCCAAATGCTGATCCGACTGCTTCTGCCAGCAAGTTGCCTGGTGAAAGAAATGGTGGCGGTATGGATGCCGCAGCAGCAGGTATGGCTGCCGGTGGCATGGCGGGCGGCATGGCAGCGACTCAGTAATTAACTAAGTCTTATTCAAGAGTGAGATTGGTTGTAACCAATTTCTGACTTAACAAACTAAAAATAAATGCCGTACACATTCTTCAAATGTGTACGGCATTTTGCTTTTGGGGCGAATCAATCACAGCGATGAATGTGGGTTTCCTCAGGGCTTACTTACTGTGTTCTGGTATTGCATGCTGTAGGCAATCAACTAACTGAAAAGTGCCAAGCTTATACGTTGGCCCGCGGCCTAAGCCTTTAGATTGGGCCAAGTCTTTGAGCCCAAGCATCAAACCAATTTCATCAACCACTAAACACAAGCGATAAATGCAACGAGCCTTAGGGTTTGAGTGAAGCCACGTAAGCCGTGATGTTGATCATGTCTTCCACAGAAAGTTTGGCAACGATGGGTGCCATGATCTGTGATTGACGCGTGCCTTGTTGCACATCATAAAGTTGTCGAAAAATATAAGTTGCGGAGCGGCCGGCGATACCTGGTATCACACCAATCCCTTGCAGGTTGGCGCCATGACAGGATGAACAGGGCAGCGTGCGTCCGCCACCTGTGCTGGTCATGGCCTTGCCTTTGGCGATGCTGCCCGGTGGGACATAGGCAATAAAACCTGAACGCGGATCGCGCATGACCTCGGTTCGTTCGGGTTGTTCAGGCACTTCAATGATGCGTAAGCCGATGGATTCCCATTGCAAGCCTGCAAGTGGAATATAAAGACCGTTGGTGGTGACGCGCACACTGGGCACAAGCTTGCTCTCTACCACGCGTACCCAGGGCCGCCACGGCATCGAGGAAAAGTAATTCGCTGCCGCCTGCGCTTCTGCGTCGGTGAGTGAAGCGGCGATGCGTGTCATTTCATTCACATTGGCCTTGCGTGGGTCAGCGCTGTGCCTCAGGCCGTTTTTGAAATTGCTGAGCTGTTGAAGAATGTATTCGGCGGGCAGGCCGGCCAGTCCACCGTTCTCCATTTTTCCCTGTCCATTCGGATAATGGCAGAGCGCACAGGCGCGGACGCCGTCCTTCTGGCGACCCTTCGCCACGATGTCTGGCATAACGGGGTGATCGCCCGGATACCAGTCAGCCGGGCCGTAATCTGCGTAGGCTTCGTTACGTGAAAAGCTTAAAGCTGATTGGGGTAACTGTCGTTTGACATCGCCATCAGCGACGGCGGTGGCGGGATAGGCACAATCAATCGGTCGCGCGTTGGTGGGGCAGGCTGGCACCTTTTGAGTTTCGCTTTTGGTGGGGGTGGTCTTATAGCCATACGCCCAAGAAGGAGCTGCAGCGACTGTTACCTTGCAAAGGAGTAGGCATCCGATCAGTAGGAGTGCGTGTGAGGTGAGGGGCGAAGTTTTTTTCATTGTTTTAGTTGCCTGCCCATGCGCTGAAAGTTCAGTGGCTCTGTTGCGATGTTATGCCAGTCTATGGTCATCGCCAAGCGTGTGTTACGCAGCACGACACAGTGTCTCGTGTGACCCGGTGTTATCCAGTGTGGCGCGTCATTCCATACCGTGTACGGCGACAAAGTTGCAGCGATGACTGGGTTGATCGATAGCGAAGCACTAATCAGTTACGGTGGCGTTGGTTTACAACAGTAGGTGCTTGCTTACAGTGTGATGTTCTGAGTTGGTTTGGTTGGCGACTGCGGCGCGGCACGACGAGCTTTTGCGGTTCGTGATGCGACCCGTTCTAATAATTCAATCATTTCCACAACTGCATCCCGTGCGATGCCTTGGGCGATGAACACAATTCGGGTGCGGTGATCGGCATCCGGCCAACTATTAAGCCAGGTCAGGTTGTGCAACAGATGCTGTGCGCCTTGCACGACCACCGGCCGGCCCGGTTCTTCGGCAATGTTGATGAGTCCTTTGACACGCAGTAGATTGCTGCCCAGATTGTTTTCCAGCGAAGTCAGCAGTAGGTGCAATGCTTCACGGGCAATCGGTTCTTCTCTGACGAAGCAGAACGAGGCGATGTCTTGTAGGTGATGGTGCAGCGCATGTTCTTCGCAGCCATGTTCGCTGCAATCATGTTCGTGAGGTGCGTGCAGATAAGCTTGTGCGTTGAGCCACTTCAGTGCTTCTTCAGGGCTATGCTTTGGATCAAAGCCTTGTAGACGGAGGAGCTTCACGATCTCAGCGCTGTCACTTGGATTTTGTTCAATGACTGCAGCTGGATTGACGGCTTGTAGTGAAACGGTATGACGTTCTAATGCGGTGCTGGCATCTACGTCTTTTACTAAGTCGAGCTTGGTGATCAGGATATGGTCTGCCATCGCGATTTGTCGCACCGACTCATCATGACGAGTCAATGTGCTTGGGCCATTCACCGCATCGAAGGTGGCGATGATGCGCGCTAGTCGGTATTGGCTTTCCAGTGCCGGTTCTGAGAGCAGTGCTTGCATAACCGGCGCAGGATCGGCCAGGCCAGATGTTTCGATGATGACCTGATCAAACTGGGGGATTTCATTGGCCGCGCGCGCGGCATGCAGTTCGGTGAGGGTAGCGAGCAGATCGCCACGTACCGTACAACACATGCAGCCATTTTCCAGTACAACGATGTTGTCATTGCTGGCAGCAACCAATGAATGGTCTAAGCTGACGTCACCGAACTCATTGATAACCACCACCGTACGTGCAAGTTCGGGGTGGTTGATGGCTTGGCTTAACAGCGTTGTTTTACCGCTGCCCAAAAAGCCGGTCAGCAAGGTGACCGGCACCCGCTGATCGGCTGTGGGGGTTGTAGATGTCATGTGATTGCTTAGAAGACCTCGCAGCCAGGCAGGCCGCAGGAAATCAAGCGATCAGATGGGAAGCAGGTGATGATTTCACAACCGTTCTTGGTGACCACCACTTCTTCTTCAATGCGGGCTGCGCCTGAGCCGTCTTCAGCGCCACACCAAGTTTCAAGCGCGAACACCATGCCTTCCTTGAGCGGCTCGGTCTGACCCTTGTAACGCTTCGAGAAAATAGGGCGTTCCCACAGCGACAGACCAACGCCGTGACCGTATTGCAGCAAGAAGGCTTCGGCTTCATCGCGATAACCGAATTCCTGAGCATCGGGCCAGACTTGTGCTACTTCATCCGGCGTGACGCCCGGACGAATCATATCGATAGAAGCACTGATCCACTTAGACGCCTTTTCATAGGCTTCAATCTGGTGCTTATTAGGTTCACCGCAAATGAAGGTGCGGTAGTAACAGGTACGGTAACCATTGAACGAGTGCATGATGTCGAGGAACACCATGTCGCCGGGTTGAATGATGCGATCGGAAAAAGTATGTGAGTGAGGGCGGCCGCGAGGACCGGACACTGAGTTAATGCACTCAACGCGCTCTGAACCTAAACGGAACAGGCGATCATGAGCAATGGCAACCAATTCATTTTCACGAGTACCTGGACGCACGGCCTTGATGATGTCCACATAGGTGGCGTCAACCATTGCGGCAGCAACTTTCAGCAGTTCAATTTCATCCCAGGTTTTGATTTCGCGGGCGTCAAGCAGAGCTTGTTGACCGTCGACTACTTCGATGCCTTCAGCTTCGAGGGCGCGCAGCATGGGTAATTCCATGATGTCGATACCAATAGGTTGCTTTTCGATGCCGTAATGAACCAGGGCTTTCTTAATTTGCTTAGCAAACGTGCTTTCGACCTTCATTGAAGGACGCAGTGCACCTTGCATTGTAGAAATGGGTGCGGCAACGTTGTCAGCAATCCAAGGAGAAGCAATGCGCTTGGAAGGGGCTGCAGGGTCCCACAGATAAGGAGGGCCTTCAGCAGGGCAAAGCGTGTAACGCATGAACTTGTCACGGGCCCACTCTCCGATATTGGTGCCAGTGACGTAACGGATGTTGTCAAAGTTGAAGCAGATTACGCCGCCCAAGCCGGCTGATTTGATGGCATTTTGAGCGCGGGCCAATCGTTCACGGCGCAGACGCTCATAGTTCACTCCGCCTTCCCAGTCCTTGGCCATGGTGCCATAAGCAGCCGTTGAGTAAGGGCGATTGTATTTCATGGTGTTATGTAGCTCCGGGCTGGGAATAAAAGCAAAAACAATGCTTCGGTGAGTCGAAAAGTATCCAATAAAATTTGCCTTTCTTCAACTATGCGGATATTTTTATCGGCCGATTTGACTTGAGCGGATTGAGCGTATGCCTAATACAAATGACCGTGTCGGCTGGATTGGTACCGGGCGCATGGGTTATGCCATGGTGGAACGGCTGTTGGATGCCAAAGTGCCTGTTTCAGTATGGAACCGTACCCGCAGCAAAGCTGAGCCATTGCAGGGCAAGGGCGCCGTCATTGCTGATAAAGCCTCCGACGTGGCAAACAATGACATCGTGTTTTGCATTGTGGCCAGCGCGCCAGACCTTGAGGCCGTGTGTCTCGGTGAAAATGGGCTGCTCAGCGGCGCTACCCGTCCTTCCATTGTTGTGGATCTGTCCACGATTGGTATGGACCAATCGGCAGCACTGCGTGAAAAGTTAGCCGCCAAGGGTGTGTCTTTTATTTCCTGCCCAGTAAGCGGTAACGGCAAAGTGGTTGCCGCCGGATTGCTCTCTGCGGTGCTCTCCGGGCCCGAAGCGGCTTGCAAGAAAGCCATGCCTTACCTAAATCACATCGCTCCACGCGGCGTGTCCTATGCCGGCGAAGGCGATCTTGCCCGTGTGTGTAAGGTTGCTCACAATGTCATGCTGGGCGTGATGATCCAAGGTTTGTGCGAGACGGCGCTATTGGCAGAAAAGGCCGGGGTGCCGCGTCATGCCTACCTTGATTTCTTGAATAACAGTGTTCTGGGCTCGATGTTTACTCGTTATAAGTCATCGGCGTTGGTGAACTTGGATTGGACCCCAACCTTTACCTCGGCCCTATTGCGCAAGGATCTTGACCTTGGGCTTGGGATGGCGCGTTCTATGAATGTGGCCATGCCGATCGCTTCCGCTACCCGCGAAATGGTTCAGTCGCATATCGGCGTGGCGGGCTCCGAGCAAGACTTTGCCGGCTTGCTCCAAACTCTGGCTGCTTTCTCAGGGATGCAGTTGGTGAGCGAGAATAAAGTGGTGCCGACAGGGCTTGAGTTGCCCGCTGGCGGTAAATCCTGAGGTGGCATTTACTGCCTAGGCTTGTTTTGCTGTATCATGCCCAGTTTGTTCGATCGTTAATTCAGTTTTAAATACCTGAGTACCAAGTATGAGTAAGAAAACCCCGGCAGTTGATATTGCCGAAGCTACGCGATTGGAGATGTATCGCTCTCAGTACCGCCTGCGTGAAGCGGAGCAGCGTGCATTCGATTTGTTCCTGCAAAATCTGGTCAAGGGTACCAGCCACCTGTCATTAGGGCAGGAGGCCATTGCGGCGGGTTTCGCCACCGCCATGAAGCCGGGTGATTTGACCTTCTGTACTTATCGTGGTCACGCCCATACCTTGGCTCGCGGCGTGTCCGTTGAAAAGGTTCTAGGTGAATTGATGTCGCGTGACAATGGCTTGATGCGTGGTAAGGGCGGTTCGATGCACCTGACCTCTGTCGAACATGGGGTCATGGGTTCCTACGCCATCATCGGTGCTCACCTGTGTATCGCTTGCGGTTCAGCTTGGCGTGCGCAGTATCAGGGTGCACAAGATGTCACCACCTGTTTCTTTGGTGACGGTACCACCAACATCGGTGCCTTCCATGAGGCGCTCAACTTTGCAGTGATCTGGAAGTTGCCTGTGGTGTTTGTGTGCGAAAACAACTTGTACATGGAATACACCCCAATTAAAGACGTGACTGCAGTGCCTCAACCGGCTGCAGACCGTGCTTCAGCCTACGGCTTAGAGCGTATTTTGATTGATGGTAACGATGCGGATGTGGTTTATCAGACTGCACAAAAAGCCTATGCTCGTGCTCGTGCTGGCGAAGGTCCATCACTGATTGAATGTTTGACTTATCGTCATTCCGGTCACAGCCGTGCCGACCCCGCTAAGTATCGCCCTGAAGGCGAACTCGAAGAATGGAAGAAGAGCGATCCGGTAAAAACTTACCGTGCGCGCCTGCTTTCAGCGGGTGTTAAGGCCTCGGTGCTCGATGCAATTGAGCAAGAAGTTAAGAAGGAAGTCGATGCAGCCGAAGTGGCTTGCAAGGCGGCGCCGCCGCCACCGGCTGATCTCATGTTTACTGATGTTTATGCTGATGGGGGTTGCGCATGGCGGAATTAACTTATCGTGATGCGGTAGCACGTGCTATTGCACAGGAGATGGAGCGCGACCCTAATGTTGTGCTGCTCGGTGAAGACGTTGCGAAAGCAGGTGGTGTATTCAAAGCCACTGTAGGTCTGTACGAAAAGTTCGGTCCTAAGCGCGTTAAAGATACACCTATTTCTGAACAAGCGTTCATGGGTGCTGCCATGGGTGCGGCCATGACTGGGTTGATCCCAATCGTTGACCTCATGTTTGCTGACTTTGCTGCTGTATGTTGGGACTTCTTTGCTAACGAATTTCCGAAGAGCCGTTACATGACCAATGGTCAAGTGAAGTGCCCGCTGGTGATTCGTTTGGCCAATGGTTCTGCGCGCTTCGGTGCGCAGCACTGCCAGAGCGTAGAAAACTGGTGCATGATGATTCCAGGCTTAAAGGTGGTTGTGCCTTCAAGTCCAGTGGATGTGGTCGGTCTGTTGGCCGCCTCCGTGCGCGATCCTGATCCAGTGATCTTCCTTGAGCACAAGTCGCTGTATGCCGTGAAAGGCGAAGTGCCTGATGGTGAAATCATCGATACCATCGGTACCGCTAAAACACTGCGTCCTGGTAAAGATGCCACCATTCTGGCTTTGGCATTGATGGTGCCACGTGCTTTGGCTGCCGCTGAGCGTTTGAAGGCTGAAAGTGGTATCGATTGCGAAGTGATCGATTTGCGCTCCTTGCTGCCGTTGGATACCCGTACGATTCTGGAATCAGTTTCACGCACTGGCCGTCTGTTCACCGTGGAAGAAAATCCACGGCTGTGCGGTTGGGGTGCTGAAGTGGTGTCGATTGTGGCTGATGAAGCGTTCTATGATCTGGATGGTCCGCCTGTACGTATCACTACTCCGCACATTCCATTGCCACCGGCTGAGTTGGAAGACTTACTGATTCCGTCAGTAGATCGTATCGTTGAGACTGTACGTCGCACGATGTCAGCCTAATTCGATGACGGTTCAGCACGACATTCTTGCTGGTGTGCCCACCGATCTTTGGATCGGTGGGGCATGGCGTACAGCGTCAGACGCGGCGCGCTTCGATGTTGAGGACCCAGCAACGCAAAAGACGGTTGCTACAGTTGCCAGTGCTACGGTCGCTGATTGTCTTGCTGCGGTCGATGCAGCGTCCGAAGCGTTCAAGCCTTGGGCGGCGTTAACGCCGCGTGCTCGGGGAGAGATTCTTCGTCGTGCTTATGAACTCATGGTGCAAGAGGGTGAGCGCTTAGCGCGAATTATCACCCTCGAAAACGGTAAGTCCTTGGTGGATGCACGCGGTGAGGTTGCATACGCGGCTGAGTTTTTCCGCTGGAATGCCGAAGAAGCGGTGAGGTCTAACGGTCAATATTCTCATGCGCCCGCTTCAGGTGCGCGAATTTTGGTCTCGCATAAGCCTGCTGGTGTTGCGTTGTTGATTACGCCTTGGAATTTTCCTGCAGCGATGGCTACTCGCAAGATTGGTCCTGCGCTAGCTGCTGGATGCACAGTGGTGCTTAAGCCGGCGTCGGCCACTCCTCTGACCATGCTGGCTTTGATGCCAATTCTAGAAAAAGCTGGTGTGCCTGCTGGTGTGGTGAATGTGGTGCCTTCTCGTGCATCGGGCGCGGTGGTTGATGCCATGCTCGCCGATATGCGGGTGCGCGTCGTGTCATTTACCGGTTCAACCGAAGTAGGGCGAGATATTCTCAAATCCGCAGCTCATAACGTCGTCCGTCCGGCAATGGAGTTGGGCGGCAATGCACCATTTATTGTTTTTGATGATGCGGATGTGGATGCGGCCGTAGAAGGCGCGATGATCGCCAAGATGCGCAATATGGGTGAGGCTTGCACCGCCGCAAACCGTTTTTATGTGCAGAGTAAAGTGCACGATGAGTTCGCTGCGAAAATGGCCGCACGCATGGCTGCATTGAAGGTGGGCAATGGTCTGGATGAGGGCGTGACGGTTGGGCCGTTGGTCAATGCATCGACTCTGAAAAAAGTCGCTTCTTTGGTGGATGATGCGGTATCGCGTGGTGCAACAGTTCTGACGGGTGGTCGTGCCTCAGAAGGCATCGGTTATTTCTATCCGCCTACCGTATTGACTAATGTGCCAGCAAATTCGGCCGTTGTGACCGAAGAAATTTTTGGTCCTGTGGCTGCAATACAAAAGTTCACCTCAGAGGATGAAGTGGTTTCTCAGGCAAATTCCAGCGAATTTGGTTTGGCTTCTTACATCTATACACGTGACATTGGTAAGGGTCTGCGTGTTGCTGAGCAGTTAGAGGCCGGTATGGTGGGGCTTAATCGTGGGTTGGTTTCCGACCCTGCGGCGCCGTTTGGCGGAGTCAAGCAGAGTGGGCTCGGTCGTGAAGGTGGTCATGAAGGGCTCTTGGAATTTCTAGAGACACAATACGTGTCCGTAAACTGGTAACTGGTAGGTAGGTACGATGGATATTTTGATGCCCCAATTGGGCGAAACAGTGGCTGAAGGTACCCTTGCGGTCTGGGCGAAGGCAGTGGGCGACATGGTCCAGCCTGGTGATGTGCTGTTTGAAATCGAAACCGACAAATCGTCGATGGAGATCACAGCTACTGTTGCCGGTAAATTGGTGGCAATTCACGTTGAGAAAGGTAAAACCGTTCCAGTGGGTACGGTTGTGGCTGTAGTGGCTGAGTCTGGTGATGCCGCTTCACAAAGTACTGCAACTCCTGCTCCTGTCGCGGCACCGGCCCCCGTTGCTGCTCCCGCACCGGCTCCTGTAGCCGTGCCGGTTGTTGCTGCGGCGCCCGTTGTCCCACCCGTGGCACGCGATCCATTGTATCCAGTGGCGACACCGACTCAGAATTTTGGTCCGGCGCGTTTGTCAGATGGCACAAACGTTACGCCATTGGCTCGTCGCTTGGCTGCTCAAAAGCAAGTGAATTTGCAGCAAGTGAAAGGCACGGGTCCGCGCGGCCGTATTTTGGCCCGCGACATTGAAGCTGCTGCTGCATCAGGTGGTGGGCAGCGTGCATTAGCTACGGGCGCATCTGCTGAAAGCATTATCGCGCAGTATGCCAATACGCCACATGAGGTTGTGCCGGTTGATACCATGCGCAAGACCATCGCGCGTCGCTTATTAGAGTCTAAGCAAACTGTGCCGCACTTCTATTTGTCAGTGCCAGTGATGCTCGATGCGTTGAATACTTTGCGTGCTGATGCCAATCAGGCCGCAGTGGCTTGCGGTTCAGATTTGAAACTGTCGGTGACGGATTTCATCATCAAAGCACTTGCTTCAGCCATGGTGCGTGTGCCTGAGGCCAATGCAGTGTGGGCTGAAGATCGCATTCTACGCTTCAGTCAGGCTGACATCGGCGTGGCAGTTGCCATTGAAGGTGGATTGATTACTCCTGTGTTGCGTGCTGTCGAAGGTAAGTCATTGTCTGCCGTGTCACGTGAAATGAAGTCAGTGGTCGCGCGTGCGCGTGCGCGTAAGTTACAACCTGCTGAATACACAGGTGGTGCGATCGCTATTTCTAACCTAGGCATGTACGGCGTGCATGAGTTCTCAGCAATTATTAATCCGCCTCAAGCCGCGATCCTTGCTGTAGGTGCAGCTTCACGAGTGCCTGTCGAGGCAGCGGATGGCAGCGTGCGCTTTGCTAGCCAAATGATGGTGACCTTGTCCTGTGACCACCGTGTCATTGATGGTGCGGTAGGGGCGCAATTGCTCGAAGCCTTCAAGAAGGCGATTGAGAATCCTGTTGCCTTGCTGGTCTAAACATTTCTCGGCAGTTCTTTAGGGCTGTAAGTTGAGAATAGTTAAGAGGGCTCACGCAGACGCGTTGAGCCCTTTCTTTATTTAGATCATGTGTGAAATACTTTTCCTCATTAGAGCGGCATTTGGCAATGTCTCTTTGCTGGTTTGATTGGGTGATCTGTTAATACTCAAGAGGAAGTCTGTCATGGCTACACGCCGTAAAACATTAAAGTACATGCTGAGTGCTGCTGCCGCAGTCAGTCTCTGTCTGGGTTCATTTCTGGTGCAGGCCGCACCTACGCAAGTCGAGGCCAATAAGGCCATCGTAGATCGCTATTTGAAAGCGATGGGCACATCAGGTTTTGATGCCGTGCGTAAAGAGGTTGAAAGTAAAGACCACAAATTACTTCGTCATGAGTTTGAAAATCTTAAATACAACGCTGAAGGTTCAGAGTTAGCGAAGGCAGCTCAACCTGATGCCAAAGCAATCCCTGATCGGACCAACACTATCACTCGCTTGCTTGGTGAAGGCGATATGGTGGCTGCCACATTAAAAATTAAAGGCACTCAGAAAGGTAATTTGTTTGGTATACCTGCTACTAACAAGTCTTTCGAAATTGAAGGGGCTGCGGTATTTAAGCTCGCCAATGGCAAGATTGTGGAAAGCTGGTACATGGCAGAAGAAGCCCGCCTGCTACGTCAATTAGGCGCCCCATTGCCTGCCCGTAAGGATGGCAAGGTTATTGTGCCGCCACATTACAACGACACCCGTGAATTCGATGTGGCGTTGAAAGAGTTGATGGCCAATCCAGTCGATTCACCAGAGTACCGTCATAAGAAGCTTTTGTTGGCTTATAAGGCTAAGACTAAACCCGCCGATTACACCTTTACCGGTAAGCCTTATGAAAAGTTGCTACGCGGTGGTATTGATAACATTGTTGAACGTGGCGCAGAGCTGAATGTGAAGGGCAGTCACGGGCAGTCTGTTAAAGATCGCGTTGACACTATTGCAAACGTAATCGCTGAAGGTAATCAAGGGATGTTCCAGTTCCGTCTGAATGCAATTAACGCAGGTCCTTTGTACGGCATTCCTGCTTCAAATAATGAAGTTCATGATTGGGAAATTGGCTTTGCTGATTTTGATGGTGATAAGTGGACCAATGCGTGGTACTTGGGTGATGAGCTTGGGTTCTTGTTAAGTATTGGTAACAAGGAAGCGATTAATTATCTGGTTAGTCAGCCAGCTGCCAAATAAGTTTCAGCAAAGACGAATGCGCTATACGACATGCCCGCCTTGCGCGGGCATGTTTTTTTGATCTTTGAAGATAGGTTGTTTGCTCGCGGCATTGGGCACACTTAAGTGTTCGGTAGCGATGACTTTATTGTGCAGAATGTACGCTGAGACTGTATTCTTGTTCATCAGTCTGGTTGATCGGTCTTTTGTTTTGCCGATGTCGTTCAATTATTAATTTGGGGGTGGCTCATGGCGAGTGGTTATATGTATTTGAAGCGCATGTTCAGCGTAGGGGTTGTCTCTACCTTGTATCTTGGCTGTGGGTTTTCTGCTCAGGCTGCCGAGTCAATTAAGCAGGATTATTTTAATTGTGCGGTATCGCCGCAGGCTGGCCAACCGAAGCAGGTTGAGGCCAATAAGGCCGTGGTTAAGCGTTATCTCGAAGCCTTGGGTACTGCCCGTTTTGATACCGTACTTAAAGACGTCAAGGCGGCCAATTATAAAGAGCTGCGTGATGAATTCGAAAATCTAAAATATAACTTAGATGCAGATCTGACTGCGGCTTCGAAGCCTGCGGTGAAGGCTATTCCTGACCGTAAGAATGAGGTCACGTGCATCATTGGTGATGGCGATATGGTTGCTGCTGCAATTAAAGTCACGGGCACTCATAAGGATAATTTCATGGGTATTCCGGCTACCGGAAAGTCATTTGATTTTGCAGGTGCGGCTATTTTTAAGTTGGCCAATGGCAAGATCACTGAAGCGTGGTTGATGGCTGATGAGGCGCGCTTTATGCGTGCTATTGGCGCTCGTCTGCCTGCACGTAAGGATGGCAAATTAATAGCGCCACCCGTGCATAACGATACGCGTGAATTTGATGATGTGTTGGCTGAGTATTTGGCTAAACCGGTGGATAGCGCCGAATTCCGACACAAAGTGCTGCTGTTGTCTTACAAGGCTAAGAACAAGCCTGAAAGCTATACGGCCTATTTGAGCAAGTACGCAACTGGCGGTAAACCTTACGCGGATTACCTGCGTGCAGGTAACCAGAATACCGTTGATATGCTCGCGAAGTTTAAAGAAGCCGGTAAAGTCATCAGTGGTGCCTATGGTTCAGCTTGGGGTAATCGTCAGGATCGCATTGCCAATGTGATGGCTGAAGGGGATATAGGTATGTTCCAGTTCAGAATGACTGCTACTAATTCGGGGCCGCTTTATGTCATTCCTGCATCAAATAAGTTGATCAGTGCTTGGGAAGTTGGCTTTGCTGGATTCGTGGGTGATAAGTGGCAGACGGCTTGGTACTTGGGCGACGAACTCGGCGACATGCTGGAAATCGGCAGTAAGGAAGCGCAAGAATTCCTACTGGGTGATGCCAGTTCCCTGCCCCCGATTGCTTCTGCTGCTCCGGCTGGAGGGGCTCCTGCGGATGGAATGGGCGCTGCCGGTGGCATGGGTGCGGCGGGTGGCGGTATGGCTGCCGGCGGTATGGGTGCCGAAGGTGCTCAATAAGTCTTGTATTTTAATTGACCACACTCTCGCTGACCGCGAGTACAGTCGCGGGTTCATTGATTGTTAAGTTGATTATTTGGTTGGTTCGGTGATTTCGCAAAGCCGCCTTCTATTGATTTAGAGGGCGGCTTTTTTGTTAGCTCTTCCCGTGGTCGTATTGGACTGTTTTTAATCTGTATTACATGGGCCCATCATTCCTACAACGATCAGCTTGGGTGAGAAGCCGACCCCCTATTTCTTAAAGCGTTGTGTGTTGGGCTGGTAAGGCAGGTGATTGTTCATCATTGGGTTTGCCGATCGCGACCTATTTTTTTGCACAATCTCCAGTAAGTATCACAACAAGTGTTTAAAGACTGACGCGTCCTACCGGTATGTTAAGTTGTTCTGGAGCAGAGGCTATGCAAAAACAAACCCTACTTCTATTGCTCGCTTTGACCTCTATGGTGGCCCATGCCCATCATGGTTCGTCTGGTCAATTTGATGAATCAAAAACTATCAAGATTGCTGGTGTGATCACCAAGATGGAATACGTTAATCCCCATTCCTATGTATACATGAATGTTAAAAACATTGCGGGTGGCACTGATGCTTGGCGTTGTGAGATGCGTGCCTCGGCACTATTGAATCGGTCAGGTTGGACTAAAGATATGTTTTCGCCCGGCACGCAGCTTTATATTGTTGCTGCACCAGCTCGAAAAGAGCCACGGGGCTGCTATGTTGAAACGCTCACCTTCCAAGATGGGCGAACCATTGAGCGCTATGAACAATTAGCTGCTGCAGATAAAGCTGAAGTAAAGCGTGAGGAACGCACCTCAGACGGTAAGCCTAATTTCGCGGGTAATTGGGGTGCTGTGCAGAAACTAAATGCCGTGAATAACGGTACAAATTCTGCTGCGGTTTTGGCGGCTATTAAGTCAGGTAGTACCCCGCCGGCAGCCTCAGCCTTGGCCTCAACTGAAGTGGTTAACTATGGGGATTTCACTAAAGCTCCGTCTAATTTTGTTACGGTTGCGCCACATCAAGCACCCAATGCCTCTGCGGGCATGGGTGCACCTGCGGGTGCTGCGTTGGGAATGGGTATAGGCGGTGCGCCTGAAGGTATGGGACCACCTGCTGGTGCGCCAGGTGGTGCTGAAGGTATGGGTGGCGGCTCTCAATACAAGCAATCTGCAGCGGGCTTAGCGGCCTCTGCCGGATTTAAGCGAGAAGACTCTCCCAGCCAGAATTGCATGGCGACCAGTATTTTTAGTGATTGGACAACTGATCAGCATGTTAATCGTATTCAGCAAACCAAGGACACACTCAAGATTGATTATGGTTTCATGGATATTTCTCGCACCGTTTATCTGAATATGGCGAGCCATCCGAAAGACATTAAGCCAAGTAGAGCGGGGCATTCGATCGGTAAATGGGAAGGCGATACCTTGGTGGTCGACACCGTGGGCTTCTTGCCGGGTTATTTGAATATGGGTATCAAGCACAGTGACCGTTTGCATGTGGTCGAGCGCTTTACGCTGAGTAATGGCGGTAAGACGCTGACCCGTAGTTGGGTGGGTGACGATGCTTCGTACCTCACCGAATCCTTCAAAGGACAGGACGTAGTGCAGATTTCGCAAGCCAGTTACGAGCCATACAACTGCAAAGATCTGACGTCCGCTACTAACTACTAATAACCAACTAGATGAACGCTCTTACTTCATAGTAAGGACGTTCAATATGAGTCAGTGAATTCAGTAAAGGCCGCAAGACAGCGGCCTTTGTTACTTCGATTACTCGAGACCGCTGGCTCGGAATTGCTCGCGTGCCATGACAGACCAATCGAGATTGGCTTCGCCGCGTGCAATCGCGTTTTCCAAGCCTTTTTTCCAAATGGCGACACTAGGCAGTTGAACGCCAACGGGAGCTGCGGCTTCTAGTGACAAATTAGCATCTTTCAAGCCAATGACTGCAGAGGCGCCTAAGCGTCCCCAATCATTGTTGGCAATCAAGTCACCATACGCATTGTAGGCCGTGCAATTAAATAGACCGCCGACCAATACTTGGTGGAACACCAGGGGATCGACATCATACTTGCGCACCAATGCATGGCCTTCGCCAATGGCTTCAATGGCGCAACCTAGAACGAAGTTGTTGGCAATTTTGATGGCGGTTGCTGATAGCGGGTTTTCGCCGGCTTCGAATACGCGTTCGCCGATCACGGCAAAAACTGGACGTAGCGAATCAATTGCAGCTTTAGGGCCACCGGGTACAAGCCCCAGCTTGCCTGATGCCGCGAGGTCAGGGCGACCTAGTACATGGCAGGCCACCAGAGTTTGACCTGCGGCTTTGTGAGCTTCAATCAGTTCAGCCAGTGCAGGAACGCCGTGTGTTCCACTGATCATGTGGATCGCACCTTTGCGCAGGTTGGCGACTAAGCCATCGGCATCAAGAGTGGCCGAGCGCAATATTTCATCGCTCGGCAACATGCTGATGACTACATCGCACATGGAAGCTAGGTGACTAAGGCTATTGGCGACCTCGGCACCGGCTTCAGCAAGGCGTGCGCTTTGTTTGACGTCAGGATCGAATACAGCAAGTTTGAAGTTTGCTGCTAACAATCGCTGGGCCATACCTGAACCCATGCGACCGAGACCAATAAATCCGATTTTCATGACGTTACTCCGCTATGCCGATTGCAGCTTACTTGAACTGGCTCTGTACCCATTCCAGTTCCATCGTCACGTAATCAACGATGTCACCGGTCTTGAGGTGTTGTGGCAACACATCCCAAGTGTAGGTTTCGATTTCCAACTGTGCGCTGAGTGGGTTGGCTTTGTGGAACGCCAAGGCTTCAGCAATGGCAAAGCGCGTCGTGCGCATGTTTTCGCCCAGCTTTTCCAAGAACACAGGCACGTGGAAGTGAATGCGCCATTCGCGGGTGCGATTAGGATCTTTTTCCCACGCGGCAATCGCGTCTTCGAGATTCAAGAAGCGAGTGATCTTGCCATCCATCTTTTCAATGGTCTGTGTCAAGTACACGGTATCGGCCCACTTACGCAATTCATCAATCGCAGCGGGTGTTACGGCAGGCACTTGCACAGCAGCAGCTTCTTGAAGCTTGAATACAGGAATGTCGTTGTCGACCAGGCTTTGCAGTGACTTGCTGATGTCTTCGAACTCAACTGCCTGATGGCAAATGTCATATACGGTACCGACGTGACGACGCAGAATCACGCGAGCTTCTTCGCTGCTCACGCCTAGGTCTTTACCTAGAGCAGCGAGGGACTGTTCAGAGCGCAGTACTTTGGTGAAGAAGTGCACGGTTTCTTCGGTGGTTTCCAAGAAGCAGTACGGTTCTGGTTCAACAGCCAAGGTGACGGTACGGCCCGTGCGCTCACGCAGTTTGTGCAAGTGAGCGGCCAAACGGCGCAGGTTGGCGGCATAGGCTTCAACGACTTCAGGGCCGGTGACGCGTGGTTTGAAACCCAGCGGCGGACTTTGGATAGATGGATTTACAAACTCAGGAGAAACTTCGGCCAGAATGTCTGCTACGTTCATGGTGTAGCGAGTGCGTTCTTCACCGCGCCAATCTGGCTCGTACACTTTTTCTTTCACGAGTTGGTTCTTGAACGGACCAAACACGAAGGCGTTGACCGTGTACAGATACATGTTGTTGTCAGCTAAGAACTGTTTCAGTTTGGCGCGTTCACTAGGTGAATTCACCAACAGTTCAGCCGAAGCGTTCGAGAGACGCAGCGATACGCCGAAAGGCTTGTCAGGGCATACGCGAGCTTTCACGCGTGGCACGTAATTGGTCAGGCTTTCCCACATTTCTGGCCAAGTGTCGCCAGGGTGAACGAGGGTGGAATAGGTCAGGTGGCCGTATTTACCGAGATCCATGATTGATGACTCCG
This sequence comes from Pseudomonadota bacterium, assembly GCA_947454465.1. Classification (GTDB taxonomy): domain Bacteria; phylum Pseudomonadota; class Gammaproteobacteria; order Steroidobacterales; family Steroidobacteraceae; genus CAILZL01. The sequence continues at coordinate 17,217 of CANGJP010000006.1, read as the reverse complement.
GAGTTGGGGTGGTCGCTTAAGCGACCACTTCGAGTTTGTGGGACTTAGAAGAAGCAATGATGGCGTCGGTAGCCGAAACGCCATTGATCATTTGAGCAAAGGTGACAGGGTAAGGTGCCCCGCCTTTGGCGGCAGTTGCAAAGGCTTCCAGTTCAGCGCGGTTTACGTCGAACATGGGTACTTCAAGCGCCGTGGCATCGCCCTTAATGGGTTGAATGACATAGCTGCCGAACAAACCAGCACGACGGTGTTCAGAAGATTGACCGGCAACGTGTACCGAGCCGCCCAGCAGTGCCATGGCCTTGGAGCCATACACTTGGAAGCGGAAGGTACCTGCGGTCGCCATCATGGTGCCTAGATAGGCAGACATGCCGCTCTTCATGCGGAACAACACGGAAGTAGTGTCATCGTTTTCGTTCGGTACGGCGCGACGGAAGCTGTGGCAGAAGACACTTTCGATATCACCAAACAAATCAATCAGGCCGTCCACAGCGTGAACGCCCATGGGGAACAGGCCGCCGCAAGGGGCTTGAGCACTGCTGCCGCGCCATGCATCTTTCGCCAAGGTCAGACCATTGGGGCCAGACATGGTGCACTCCACGTGCAGGATGGTGCCGAGTTCACCGGAGTTGATGCGGTTTTTTAGGTCAACCCATGAAGGGTGGAAGCGACGGTTGTAGCCCAAACCAAGGGTGACGCCAGCGGCGCGTACGGCAGCAACGGCGCGTTCAGCTTCGGCCTTGGACATGACGAATGGCTTTTCGCAGAACACATGCTTGCCCGCAGCAGCGGCAGCAACGATTTGTTCGCAGTGTGCGGTTGGAGGGGTGGCCAGTACCACACCGTCGACTTCTGGGTCAGCAAGCATGGCTTCGTAGCTGTCGGCCAAGCGCAGATTGTGTTTGGCAGCAATGTCTTGATCTTGCTGAGAGCGAGACCGGGTATAGGCTGCAACGAAGCTTAAACCTTCGCTTTTTTCCACCGAGTCAACTAGGGTACCGCCCCACCAGCCAAGTCCGGCAATTGCTAACTTCATTGATATATCTCCAAGTGGGCATGAGGCATTGTTCAAAAAACCTGCCCGTGTTTTGTTTGAACCGTTTTGAGCAGGTCATTATATAGAAAAAAACTAGGAAATTGACCTGAGATAGGCTTGTGTCTCCCAAAAAATGCAGAGGTTTTTTAGGGGACACAAAAAAACACGGGAACCAATGGGTTCCCGTGTTTTGAGCGAGTTGCCAGGTTTGGCTGCTTACTTAGACATTTGATCTTGACGTAAGCCCAGCGCCAAAACGGCACATAGTAGTGGCAGTAGCGACAGCTGAATGCGTGACGCGTCGATCCAGTTGGATTGGCCGGCAAAGTAGCTGATTAGGAAGCCGCCGGAGGCGCCACCTGCATACAGTGTGGTCACAAACATGCTGGAGCCTACACGTGACAGGCTGCGGCGCATGGATTTGATGTGGGCGCCGGCCAAGTTGGTATACAGAATGGCGGGTCCAAAGATGCCGAATGCAAAAGACAAGGCAAGGCGCTGGTTTGCATCAAGTTCGGGTAGGTATAAGAAGTAACCCGTTACGGCCACGCCCAATGAAGACATGATGATGACCAATTTAGATGAAAGCCGGTCGCCGAGCATACCGCCGAAGATAGAAAGTAATGAGCCGTAGCCGAACCAAGCCAGCATGTTGATGGCAACGGGGCGATCATATTGCAGGTCATGGATGAGGTACGAGACGTAGGTTCCAATGAAACCGTAGACCGTCAAGCCGTAGAAAACGCTCATTACGGCCAGCAGTGCGGTATTGCGATTTTTTACCGAATCAGCACCGCCGACATCGGCGCTTTGTTGGGTAACGGCTCGGGTTTCGCTAAACCAAGGCCGAACAGCCAAGGCAATGAGTATTGCTAGTACCACACCAAAAATGGCATAGGACTGAATGGTGGGCTGCCAGCTGAGTTCTTTGCCCATTGAGACTTCGTAATGAGCCAACAGAACTGGATTAATTTTGCCGGCAACCACAGCGCCAAGGCCGAAGCATACGTTCACGGCGCCGAGGGCGGCAACGCGATTCTTGCTGAAATAGCTACCCGCCAGCGCGAACATGCTGGTGGCGAGCATGGCCATGCCAAATCCTTGAATTACCAGCGAAGCGAACATGCTAGAGAAGCTGGAAGCAATTGTTAGGTAATAAGTAGCTGCCGAGAAGATGATAATGCCGGCAAGCATCACGGTTTTTCTGGAAGACTTTGCGATTAGCCATCCAGAGGGGATGCCGCCAATGCCCAAGCCTAGAGTAAAAATTGTAGCTAATGTGCCGCGTTCTTGGTCAGAAAAAGACAGGGTCTTCTGGATAGCAACTCCGAGTGCGCTCATGAGATAGCGGTCCGCTGACATCAGGACATAAGCCACAAGCAGCAGGCCGAACATGGCATAGGCGGTGACGCGCGTTCCTGATGTCTGTTGATTTGTTTGTTCTGGTTGACTCATTGTGTGTTTTTCCTCTTGTAAAGCGATTTGTTTGGTGACCTACGTTGCCGTAAGCGCCTATCTCAGTGCGCCTAGAGCGTGCTAAGACACATCTGCAATGTTGGAGTTCAATATGATGAACATCGCACCCCTTTTTGTACTATATATGAGTTGCGGTTTTTTTGTCTCCTTGTGCTAAGTGGTCTGAATCCGCTTAAACCCTGTGGCCTTAGGGGGTGGTGCTTCAGGTATCTCTGCACAACTGTTCCACGGGTAAGTTGCATAGAGCTAAAAATCTGTTTTTCCCGTTTGAGTCTATTCACGGCCTAATTCGTACATGAGATACCCTGTTCCGATAAGATCAGAGCATGTCGTCAAACTCAGAATCATCGCTGTCAAAAATAACACGTTCAGGTCAGCCGCCAGATGAGTTGGGTGGACAGTCTGCCCTGTTGCAGGTATTGCGAGGTGGAGTGCGGGGTTGGTTGAGGCCATTCAATGGTCTGACAGTGAAGAAAAAAGTATTCCTTCTGCTATTGCTGCAGTCGTTGCTAGTGGTGATCGCGTTCTCTGTGCTTATCAGTTGGGCTTTTGATCGTGGTTTTGCGCAATATAACAATGCTCTGGATCAACAGCGTGCAGGGGAGTTTGCGCAACTTCTTCAAGTGGAGTACGCCAAAACAGGTAGTTGGCAGGCATTGGTTGAAAGACCGCAGCGTTGGGCGGAACTGGCGATGATCGCTTCGGGGCATCAGGTTAATGATATCGTCGAAGTGCAGGCCATGTTTTCGCAATTCAGGCCTGAAGAGTTTCCTGAGTCATTAACGCCGCCTCTGCCTTTGCGTTTTGTGCTGTTTGATTCGCAGGGGCGCGTGCTGTTCGGTACGCCCTTAAAAAGTCAGCCTTCCTACGAATCGAAGATAACGTATAAGGGTGCGACAGTTGGCGTGTTGGGTGTTTCTGTTAAGCAGGCAACCTCATACGATGTTCAGTTTCAGCAGCGTTTCCTGATGGCGCTGGCGCTTATTCTTGCGGGCAGTGTAGTGCTGGCTATGGTGCCGGCGTTTTTTATTGCACGAGTTATTGCGCGACCGGTGCGTGATATTGCTAATGCGGCACGAATGCTGGCTGCAGGTAAAACGCCACAGCCTCTAATGCCAAATTCAAATGATGAATTTGGGAAGCTCGCTCACGATTTCAATGATCTATCTATTGCACTGGCGAGAAATCAGGACTTGCAGCGTCAATGGTTGGCCGAAATAGCGCATGAACTGCGTACGCCGATTACGGTGTTGATGGCAGAAGTGGAGGCGGTATTGGATGGGTTGCGTAAGCCAAGTGATAACGCATTCAGGTCGATACATGAAGAACTATCGCGGCTTTCCCGCTTAATTGATGATTTGCATCAGTTGTCTTCCTTTGATGGTGGTATCGCAAAGTTGCAGTTGGTCGAGGTTAATCTTGCGAGTTTATTAAGTGCCTGTGTGGCGGTGTCCCAGACTAGATTCAATCAGCGCCATATTGCGATTCATGCTTCGTTCGCTCAAGACAGTTCACTCTGTGTATTGGGTGATGCAGATAAATTACGGCAGGTGTTTATGAATTTGCTGGAGAACAGTCTGCGTTATACGGATGAGGGTGGGGTAGTGCGGATCGGTGCGGTTGCCGAAGGTAGGTATATTCATATCTGTTTCGAGGACTCCTCCCCGGGCGTGACGACGCAGGAGCTGCCGTTGCTTTGCCAGCGCATGTATCGTGGTGAGAGGTCTCGAAGTCGAGCCAGTGGAGGTGCTGGTTTAGGCCTGGCTATCGTTCAGTCAATCATTACTGCGCATCGTGGGACAATGTTGGCGTCTCACTCGTCTTTGGGTGGGGTGCGCTTTGATATCCGTCTTGAGCGAGTGGCTTAACCCATGCATGGTGAATTGGTTCTGATCGTTGAAGATGAGGACAAAATTGCCGCGATCTTGGTTGAGTATTTGCAAGCGGCCGGATGTCGTGCCCATCGGCTTGCAAATGGAATGGACGTGCTGCTGTGGCTGAAGGTCAATACGCCAGATCTGATTTTGCTTGATCGGATGTTGCCCGGTAGTGATGGCTTAGTGCTGTGTCGTGAGATTCGTCAGCACTCTGCGGTGCCTATCATCATGATTACGGCGAGAATCGAGGAGGCGGATCGGCTTGCCGGATTCGAGCAGGGTGTGGACGACTATATTTGCAAGCCTTTTTCCCCTAAGGAAGTCGTTGCTAGGACAACTGCGCTACTGCGCCGCGCACAGGGAGCGATCAAATCCGCTGGTGATATTCGCTTGGTGCTGGATCGTGACAGTTACCGGGCGATGGCCAATGGTCATGAGGTGGTGCTGACAGCTGTAGAGTTTGAGTTGTTGAGCGCCTTGATGGCCAGTCCGGGAAGGATTTTTTCCCGTGACGAAATCATGGACCGGGTCTATCGTGATTTTAGGGTGGTGAATGACCGAACCATCGACAGCCACATCAAAAAATTACGCCGTAAGCTTGTGCAACTGCATCTCGCAGAAGATCCGGTGCGTTCAATGTATGGTCTTGGTTACAAGTTCGAGCTTTGAATCTGCTGTGGATTAATCCGTGCATCCACTGAAGGCTATTGCAGCGGTCTGTTTGAGATTGAAGCAGATTATGCAATATGGGTGAGGTTGTTTTTCTGGCTTGCCAAACTGGACTTGGTACATAATAACTGGCTATGGTTAAAGTTCTGGCGCGCAGTTAAGTAAATCTACGGCTGTTGTTCGTCAATCACTCAACGAAAAGGTACTCAGATGGATTTCGATGTTGTTGTAATCGGTGCAGGTCCTGGTGGATATGTCGCTGCCATTCGTGCCGCTCAGCTGGGTATGAAAACGGCGGTTGTCGAGCGCGAAGCGTTGGGCGGCGTGTGTTTGAACTGGGGTTGCATCCCCACCAAGGCGCTGCTCAAAGCTGGTGAACTGTACGAAAACCTCGATCATCTTGAAGATTTTGGCATGAAGGTGACCGGACGCAGCTTTGATCTGGAGAAAATCGTTAAGCGTTCACGCGGTGTCTCCAGTCAGTTGAACGCCGGCATTGCATACTTGATGAAGAAGAACAAGATTGAAGTGATTGAAGGTAACGCCACGCTTGAAAAAGGTACGACCGCGCCGAAAGTGGTGGTTGCCCTCAAGGCTGGCGGTTCACGCACGGTTGCCGCCAAGCATGTGGTGCTGGCAACCGGTGCGCGAGCGCGCACTATTCCGGCGATTGGTTTGCAACCTGATGGCAATCGTGTGTGGTCTTATCGTGAAGCGCTAGTGCCCAAAGCCATGCCAAAGTCACTGGTGGTGATTGGTTCCGGTGCGATTGGTATCGAGTTTGCGAGCTTCTTTCGTGCCTTGGGCGCTGAAGTGACAGTAGTTGAAGCGTTAGACCGCATCGTGCCGATGGAAGATGAAGAGGTTTCAGCTGCAGCGCGTAAAGCGTTCGAAGAGCGTGGTATCAAGTTTCATGTCGGCGCTAAAGTCACTAAATTGCAAGGTTCAGCTAAGGACGTAAAGCTACAGATTGAAGTGGCCGGTAAGAATCAAGAAGTCACTGCAGATTACGCCATTGTTGCGGTGGGTATTTCCGGAAATGTTGAAAACATTGGTCTTGAGGCGCTGGGCGTGAAGCTGGATCGTGGTCATGTGGTGACTGATAAGCACGGTCGTACCAATGTTACAGGACTGTATGCTATTGGTGATGTGGCCGGTGCGCCCTGGCTGGCTCATAAGGCCAGTCATGAGGGTATTCATTGCATTGAGCACTTGGCCGGTCTTGCGCAAACGCACTTGGACTCACCTGTGCCTGGCTGTACTTACTCTGTGCCACAAATTGCTTCAGTGGGTATGACCGAAGCGCAGGCTAAGAAAGCTGGGCATGATATCAAGGTTGGTCGTTATCCCTTCAAGAATCACGGCAAGGCGCTGGCTTCTGGCGACACCGATGGATTTGTAAAAACAGTGTTTGAGGCCAAAACTGGCCGTATTCTCGGTGTGCACATGATTGGCGCTGAAGTGACTGAAATGATTCAGGGCTTTGTGATTGCTATGACTATGGAAGCCACTGAAGAGCAATTGATTGCTACCGTGTTCCCGCATCCTACGATGTCGGAATCCATGCACGAAGCAACTTTGGCTGCCTTCGGTCGTGCTATTCATATGTAGCAGCTCTGGGGCTTTAAAGTATGCGTTGATAAGCCGTGCGTTTATCGCACGGCAATGATTGGAGTCAGGGGTCGATGGGCTTTGGCCATGGATGCAAAATGTTTTCTTGGGCAATAAGGGGCGACATGCTTGTTCCGCTGATTTAAGCAGTGGTTGATGAGTATGAGCGTTAACACAAATTCTTATAAAAGCACGGTTAACGAAATGACGACCAAGCAATTTGGACCAGGTTGGTATGTAAGTTTAAGCCGTAAGGAACAACGTACGGTCAAGGCTTGTGTGGGCGGCTGGGCGCTCGATGCCATGGATGTGCAGCTCTATAGTTTTGTGATTCCCGCCTTGATGGCTTTGTGGCATCTGTCGAAGACTGAAGCTTCCTTTCTGCAGAGTGTCGTGCTGGCAATGTCTTCGTTGGGTGGCTTGCTGGCAGGGTGGCTGGCTGATCGTATTGGTCGTGTTCGTACCATGCAGATCACGATCGCTTGGTTTGCGGTTTTCTCATTTTTGTCTGGTCTTGCGCAAAACTACCAACAATTGCTGGGCTGTCGCGCATTGATGGGGTTGGGCTTTGGCGGTGAATGGGCGGCAGGCGCGGTTCTACTTGGTGAGACCATTCGTGCGCAGCATCGCGGCAAAGCATTGGGTTCTATGCAGGCGGGCTACGCTGTGGGTTGGGCCATGGCGTTGTTCTTCAATTGGCTGATATTTGCGTACTTAACGCTGCCTGAAGATATAAGTTGGCGCATGATGTTCTTCGTGGGTGTAACGCCAGCCGTTTTAGTGTTTTTCTTGCGACGCTTTATTGAAGAGCCTGAAGTCTATCAGCGCTCTAAAGCAGAAATTGCCGCGGGTGAAAAGTCGGGTTCGATTGTCGATATTTTCCGTCCACCGCTGTTGCGTATCACGGTGTTAGGTGGTTTGTTAGGCGCCGGTGCACAGGGCGGCTGGCAGGCGGTGATGGTGTTGATGCCGCTGTATTTGAAAACTGAGCGTCATTTGACGGTGAGCGGTTCGAGCGGCTCGATTCTCGTGATGATTGTAGGTTCATTTTGTGGGTATATGGCCGGCGCCTATTTATCGGATATGGTTGGGCGCAGAAATACATTTTTGATTTTTGCCATCGGTTCGTTCATCACGGTATTGGTCTATACCATCGCGCCATTTCCTGAAAGTGCGCGTTTGATCATTGGTGCGCCGCTAGGGTTTTTCTCATCAGGTGTGTTTAGCGCGCAAGGTGCCTTTCTAACTGAACAGTTTCCCACCAAAGTGCGAGGTGTCGGACAAGGATTTACGTATAACTTAGGGCGAGTGATTGGCGCATTTACGCCGGTCGCCGTGGCGCTGTTATCAGAATCGATGATGTCTTTGGGTACGGCGATTGGCGTGGTGGCGGGGTTCGCCTACGCATTGATGGCATTTGCTGCCTTCATGTTGCCTGAAACACGCGGCAAAGTGCTCGAACCATAAACAGTACTGTCGAGCGCAACTAGTGTTGTGTGCGTTAGTTTGATGCGAGGTGAGCAGTCATGTCTTTCGAGCTGAACAATATTGCTGATGTATTGCGGTTAATGTGCGGTGCCTTCTTTCTGCCACATCTAGCGATCAAGATTTTTTATCCTGAAAGACCGCTCGAGTTCTTTGCTGCCGCTGGATTAAAGCCAGGTCGAGTGGTGTTGTATGTTGCCATGATCACTGAAGCCATGTTTGCAGCGGCGCTGATTTCTAATGTCTATACGCGTCAGGCGGCATGCGCCGCGGCTGCGTTTTTGCTAATCGCTGCTGCGGCGTTATTGAAAGTGAATAAGGGCGAATGGTTATGGAATCGTGGTGGACCTGAATATGCTGTGTTCTGGTCGCTGTGTTGTTTGCTAGTGGCGTTCGCTCATTAAGATTTGGATTGCAGCGCGCGTTAGGGCGCGTTGCGATAAATCTGCAGCAGTTCACTCAATTGCACTTCATTCGGTCTACGTTTCACCGCTTTCTCAAGTAACGATAGAGCTGCTTGCTTTTGTCCTCGATCATGCAGGGCAATGGCATAGGTATAGGTGAATTGCATGTTATCAGGCTCGCGTCGATTGGCTTCAGCAAGCGCGGCCAGGGCTTGTTCATACTTGCCTTGTCGTACAAGTGATAACCCTAGGGCAAATTGAATGGGGCCAATATCGTTACGTCCACGACGTAATGCTTCGCGTAGGGTTGCTTCTGCTTTGGCTTCGTCGCCTATTGCACGATAACTGTCAGCAAGATTCAAATACGCCAGTGAAAATCCTGGATCAAATTTAATTGCAGACTGTAGCGCTGTTTGTGCACCTTGAATATCTTGTTGCGCAAGTAATGCGCTGCCTAAATTGGTGCGCGCTTCAGGTCGATCGGCGTTATAGCGTTGCACTGCAATATATTCGCTATTGGTTTTTACCCAAGCATCAAGATCTTGTCTCATCGCTTGTGAAGCCAGCAACCTGACGCTGAGCATGGAGTCAGTCAGCAGCGTTTGAAGTACCGCTGCATTGCCAATTGCTGCTTCTGCTGCGGAGCTGCGTACCAGTGGATCAGGGTCTTTGGCGGCTGTGGCCAGTAACGTCGGATCAAAGGTAACACCTGCAAGCGATAATCGGCGTAGAGCGCTTGCGCGAATGATGGCGGGTAGTGATGCATCTTGTGCGATGGCCGTCACTTGCGCGGATGCGCCAGTCTCGCCGCGTTCAAGTGCTGAAAAGGCAGGGCCCTGAGTTTGATAGCTGACCTTTGGTCGCGGATAGTGTTGATTAATGATGCCTTGTGCCCAGTTGCTATCACGTTTTGTATGACAACTGGTGCAGACATCGGGTGCGCCGATTTTTGCTGAAGCGGCGGGTTGCGGAATACGTAGTGAGTGATCGTGACGTTGGTCTACGCCCATGTAAGTGTGTGTTGGCATGTGACAGCTTGTGCAGCGCGCGCCATCAGATTGCTGTGGATGAAAGTGATGTTTCTCAGTGGCGTAACGCCCAGCATCATGGCACTGAGCGCACACTGCATCACCTGGTGCGCGTAGTTGTTGTGTGTGTGGATCATGGCAGTCGCTGCAGGTGACGCCTGAAGCATGCATGCGGCTTTGCAAGAATGACCCATGGTTATAGACCTCATCGCGCATTTGACCGTCTGGGTAGTACAGGCCGGGGTCAAGTAGGGCAACTTGAAAGCCTTCTGCTAAGGGTGTTGCAGCATTGACCTTATCCGTCAGTTGTAGTCGACGTGAATGACAGCGTGCACAAGTGTCTAATTCTTTTGAAGTTGTGCGTATTGTGCTTCGTTGTGGTTGTCCGGTGGTGGAGTTGCGTGTCCAGGTTATGTCTCGGCGCTCATCGAGTAAGTGGAGTAATCCTTTATTTGGCGTAGTCTGAGATTGTCCCTGTTGTACCCAACTCAGATGTTGTGATCCGGGGCCATGGCAGGCCTCACAGCCCACGCTGATTTCAGACCATGTGGTGTTGAAGGTGTCCGAACGTTCATCGTAATTTTTGCGTAGATTTGTGGAGTGGCAATCAGCGCACATGTAGTTCCAGTTTTGTTGATAACCCGTCCAGTGCAATGGATCGCCGGGCTTGTAAGCTTCATTCGGATACAGGTCAAACCAGCGCTGGCCGCCTGCTTGCATTGGGCGACTGTCCCAGGCTAGCGTGAAGGCCTGTAAGCGGCCGCCGGGTAGTTCAATCAGATACTGTTGCAATGGTGAGAGTCCAAATACGTACTTCACCGTATAGTCTGCTGGCTTGCCATTCGGGCCCTCGGTATGAATAATGAATTGGCCTGCATGTTGCGAAAAAGTTGTGATTTTGCCGTGATGTTTGATTGATTCGCCGGCGAAAGGCGCCTGCATTGTGGTTCGGCTGACGTGCTGCATGGCCAGTTGGTGTTGTGAGCCTTGCCATGCTGTGCTTTCTGAGACATGGCAGTTTGCGCAGCGGGCGCTGCCGACAAAATAAGCTGAGCTTTGTGCTTGCGCAGTGGTGTTGGGTTGATTGCTTTGAGGTGCACAGGCGGCGAGTAGCAGCGCCAGTACACTGGCAAACAGTGATGATGCGTGGCGCAAGAATGTTTGCCCAGTGAGGTAGGTGTGCATGATAGGGTGCAAATGTTATCTCAGTCAGCGCTACATCGAATAAATTTTACTTTCTAGAGGGTGGGTTCAGTGCGCATTAAGTTAGTAACGATCCTTGGGTTGCTCGCATGTTCGTGTCTAGTGTTGCCGTTGGCGGCGCAGAACACCGGCAGCAATGTCACCGGACGCAAAGGTGTCATTGCCATCGACAAAGTGGGTAACAAGATTCGTTTTTATGACCCAGTGTCGCTTACCGAGGTGGCTACCATCGATCCGCCAGAGAAGTCAGTCCATGAATTGGCTATTTCTCATGATCATAAAACGGCGTATGTGCCGCTGTATGGTGATGGTATCTATGGTGCAAATAAGACACCTAATAACAAAATTCTCATTGTGGATATAGAAAAGCGTCAAATCTCGAGTGTGATTGAGTTGGGTGAATTCATTGCGCCGCATGGTCTGTTGGCTACGCGCGATGGTAAGTTGTGGGTCACCTGCGATATTCAAAACAAACTGTTGTATATCGATCCGGCTACTAAAAAGATTGAAGCGGTGTATGACATTCCAGGTAAAGGTGCGCACTTCATTACGCTGTTGCCTGATGAATCCAAATTATTTGCTTCTAATAAAGAGTCTGCTGCGCAAGTGTTTGATACCGCGACTCGAAAGTTTGTTGCGGCAATTCCTGCCATGAAAGATGCGCAGGGTACCGGCAATGGCAGTGGTTTCGAAGGTATGACGCCCACTCCGGATGGAAAGCGTTTGTTGATCGTGGATAATGATCAATCTAATTTGCATGTCATCGATATAAAAACCAATAAAGAAATTGATCGTGTGCCATTGCTGGGTGCGGCCATGACCAATATTAAGCGTACTCGTTTAGTGAAATTGATGTTTTCACCCGATGGACGCACCTTGGTGGCCAGTTCATATGGCGCAGGTCAAGCGTGGGTGATTGATGGCAGTGACTATCGCAAGCAAAAGTTGCTGGCGGTGGCTAAGGGTCCTCAAGGTATTGCGTTTGATCCAGATGGTCGAACCGCCATCGTATCCAGTCATGATAGCGGCTTGTTGACGCGAGTGGATCTTGCTTCTGGCAAGCCGATTCGTAGTTATGATGGGGGCGACGGTATCGAGTCGATCGCCTTTTACTAAGGCGATCTGTTGATTCGTTGCAGTACGTCTTCAGCCAGTGCCAGCGACGCCGTCAATCCTGGCGACTCAATGCCATACAGGCAAATGAGTCCCGGCACTTGATGCGTACTCGTGTCCTGAATATAAAAGTCAGCCGCAGGCTCGCCCGGTCCTGTGAGCTTGGGGCGTATGCCCGTGTAAGCGGGTTGTAGGCTGCCATTGGGTAGCGTTGGCCAATAACGACGAATACTAGGATAAAAACTCACCATACGTTCGGGTGAAGAGTCATAGTTGATTTTCTTCACCCATTCAACATCGGGGCCAAATTTTATACGGCCTGCCAGATCCAACGTGACATGGACACCAAGGCCGCCATCGACGGGTACGGGATAAATCAAATGCTTGAAGGGTGATTTACTGCTGTATTCAAAGTAATGGCCTTTGGCCAACTGCATCTGCGGTATATGCGTTGCATCAAGTCCTTCAATACGTGATGCCAATTGCGTGGCGTGTAATCCCGCTGAGTTGATGACGTGGCGAGCGCGAAGTGGCGTGGCTTCATTGCTTAGATAAATTTCAAAGCTTTGGTTGAGGCGGCGAATATGCGAGACCTTGGTGCGTGTGGCGAAAATACCTGCGTGTTGTTCAAGGTCACCTAATAGCGCGGTCATGAAGGCATGACTGTCCACAATGCCAGTGCTGGGAATCCACAGCGCAGTAGTGACAGATAATTCAGGTTCGCGTTGTTGAACTTCGTGTCTATCCAGTCGCTGTATATCTGTCAGTCCTGCCTGTAAGCCATTTTTTAGTAACTGCTCAAGACGTATTTCTTCGTTTGTGTTAGTGGCGACAATAAGTTTTCCGCATTGCCGATGGGGTACTGTGTACTGCGTACAAAATTCGTAAAGTAATTGGCGGCCCTTAATGCAGCTACGTGATTTCAGTGAGGCGGGCGGGTAATAAATACCCGAATGAATCACCGACGAATTGCGGGATGAAGTTTCGCTGCCGAAGGTGGCATGTTGTTCAATCAATACCGTGGATCGGCCGCTTCTGGCGCAGGCGCGCGCGATGGCCAGACCCACCACTCCCCCGCCGATCACTGCGCAATCTGTGTCTATCAAGATGACCTATGTCCTCGGCGGTAGTTATTTACACAGTTGTTTATTCACTGGGGCAGGATACTAGCAAAGCTGGCTGCAATTTATTCAACATCAAGTTACTGTTGTGTATGCCTAAAGTCCTTCTGCGGTGCTAAAGGGCGTGGCACAATGACCTATCAATTCGCTACATTCGGAATTTATACGACTATGGTTAATATTGTTGTTACAGATAGAGACGGCGCCGAACATCAACTTAACGCCGCACCCGGTTCTACATTGATGGAAGTATTGCGCGACCAAGATATGGGCGTGGCTGCGCTGTGTGGCGGTATGTGCTCCTGCGCGACCTGTCATGTGTATGTCGATGATGCATGGGCAGCTAAGTTGCCTGCTGCACAGTCGGATGAAACGGCAGTGCTTGATGATGTGCCTGATCGTAAGGCCACATCACGTTTGAGCTGTCAGATTGTTATGGCGCCAGCCTACGAAGGCCTGAAAGTAACAGTGGCGCCTGAAGATTGATTGCGGAGTGGCGCTGCATGGAACTTCTATTAAGAATTTTACGATTCTTCAATAAATGAAATTGCGTTATATGCGCTTATTAAATGCTTTTGTAAGAATTGCTTTGGCGGTAATCGTTACTCTTGGGCTTGCTTCATGTGGTGATGAGGTTCCTCAGCGTGGTTGGGGCGCCTATGCATGGAGCATAGAAGGAAAGCGTGTTATCTGGTTTAGTCAAGGATGGGAGTCGCAGAGGGATTGTATTGAATCTATTCGTTACGTTGTTAGTAATGCTCAAGAAAACGCTACATATGCTGAACCAGTCGGTTGTGGCTACAGCGGTAACAGCTATATTTCTGTATGGCTTAAAAATGCATTTTGGGGCGGAAATCAAATTCAGTGTGTTGCTAAAAGCACTGACCCTGATGCCCGTAAAATTAATTCGCTTTACTATCCGCTTCTTGATTGGGAGCCGGCGATTGGGCAGACGTATTACTGCATGTAAATTACTGCTTAGTAGCATCATATAACGGCATCACTTTAGGTAGATTCGCTTGTAGATCGCTGATGCGGTTGGTGCTGCTGGGGTGAGTGCTGAGAAAATCCGAGCCGGCATTGCCGGTGACTTGGCTCATTTTCTGCCACAGCGTAACTGCGGCGCTTGGGTTGTAACCGGCGCGTGCCATCAGTTCTAAACCGATGCGGTCGGACTCGGTTTCTTGTTCACGATTGTGGGGTAATCCAAAAGTCACTTGGGTAATGGTCGAGGCCATTTTCATTGCTTCATTGCCTGCTCCGGTCACTATCGCCAATACGCTTAAGCCGAGTTGTTCGGCGTATGCACGTGAGACCCGCTCGCGCGTGTGTTCACGTAAGGCATGAGCGATCTCATGGCCGACAATGGCGGCCAGTTCATCATCAGTGAGTTTTAGTTTCTCAATTATCCCCGAGTACACCATGATCTTGCCGCCGGGCATGCAATAGGCGTTCAGTTCATCGGTCTTTTGGACGTTGACTTCCCATTTCCAGTTTTTGGCATCGGCGCGAAACGCGGTGGTTTGTGGAATCAGGTTATTTGCAATCTTGCGCACGCGGGTGACTTGCTGTTCATCGACATTGAGTGCTTTCTTTTTTTCTGCTGCGGCGAGTTCTTTTTGATAAGACTCAATGGCACCATTTTCGACTTCTTGTTCGGATACCATCATGTACTGTTTGCGCTGAATGCCGATGGCACCACTGGATGTGGTTTGTACTGTCGAGCAGGCGGTGATGCCTAATAAAAAAAATAGGCAGGTGATAAGTCTTAGGGCGTGTTTCATGATCGGTGGGCGACGCAATCTTATGATTGAGCGGTGTTTAAGAGTATATCCGTTCGGTTCTTAAAGCATGATGGCTGCGTGGTGTAGCTGTCCCTGTCAGATAGGGTCTGCCTAATTAACCCGCGTACAGATCGCGGAGGGGGGGGGCGTGCGAAGCGACTTGTGCTCTAGGTTCAGGAAAGGCGACTGATTTAGCGTGTACCGGTCAGGCTTTCCATCATCAATCCCGTGCCGCCGAGGGTGATGTGCGCAACAATGGCAGTTCGGCGATGGATTTTGGTGATGACGCCTAAATTAATTGCAAACGTAAGGTTAACCGTGGAGCCCTTTCGAAGACCCATATTGGTGGTTTCAATAAATACGCCGTTGGCACTCAGATTTTTGGCGCGACATAGTCTCCCTGGTCGTCCGGGTTTTGAAATAAACACAATGGTGCGTGCTTTGTGTCGATTATGAAGTCGTCGTTCCATATAGGCGGCCTCGTGACAGCGTAAAATCTTAAGGTGTATTCAAGAAGTAAGTGAACCCCTCTGATGATTATGCCGTGATTTGTTTCTGCATAGAATCACCTCGCTTAAGATAAATTATGCTTATGTAATGGCGTCGGGTATGTTCTGCTCCTCTATTCATTGTCTGTTGCTGGATGGCGTGTTGGGTATGTTGGTTTTTCTACGATTCATCACCATTATTTAAGTGAAGTAAATCTTGTTAAAGAGTGATTCAAACAAAACTGTGGGTGTTGATCATCAGAATGAATTACCTATAGGGGTGTTTGATTCTGGTGTTGGCGGACTGACAGTATTACGGGCATTGCAGCATCACTTGCCTAATGAGCGGTACTTGTATTTGGGTGATACTGCGCGCTTGCCTTATGGTACAAAGAGCGCGGATACCATTGTCCGCTATTCGTTGCAGGCAGCGTCCGTGTTGGTTCGTCGTGGCATCAAATGCTTGGTGATTGCTTGTAATACGGCATCAGCCACGGCGTTGGAGGCCTTGCGCGAGCGCTATCCAGCGCTGCCGATTATTGGCGTGGTACAGCCCGGGGCGCAGGCGGGTTGTGAGGCATCTGCAACGGGTCGGATTGCGGTAGTGGCGACTGAAGGGACTGTGCGTGGTGGGGCCTATCAGTACGCCATCGCGGCGATTCGTCCTGATGCAAGGATTGAAGCCATGGCGTGTCCTCTATTTGTGTCGTTAGCCGAGGAAGGCTGGACTTCGGGACCGATCGTTGAGGCAATTGCGCACCGCTATCTGGATACGGTTTTTTCTGCGCCACAGCCGCCCGATACACTCCTGCTTGGGTGCACTCATTTTCCAGTGATTCGGCAAGCCTTGCAGAAGGTGGTGGGGCCTGAAGTGACGATTGTCGATTCTGCGCAAACCACGGCAGTTGCATTGTCTTCCCTGCTGACTTCGATGGGGTGGTTGAGCAAGCAGGAAGGTCAGTCTCGTGGCGTGGCTGTTAGATTTATGGCTACCGATGGGCGCGAACGGTTTGCGCGAGTGGCGGCCTATTTTCTGGAGAGGTCGATTCCCGCGGATAGTGTAGAGCTGATCGATATTGCATTGGCCGAGGGTTAGGGGGGGGGGCTTGGGACGTTGAAATGCACAAATCCAGCCCGGCTGGCAATGTATGCTGCAAAATAGTTTGTCTCCACCGTGATTTAGACCAATAATCAGGTTGACACGGGCCCTTCAGATACAGAGAATGCCCGGCTCTTACGTCCGCAGGAGGGGTACTCAAGCGGCCAACGAGGGCAGACTGTAAATCTGCTGGCTTATGCCTACGTAGGTTCGAATCCTACCCCCTCCACCATGGCTGTCAGCGTTCAAGTAGCGGGATGAGTAACGTGCTCTTTCTGTTGGTTTTGCGCAAATTGCGGGTGTAGTTCAATGGTAGAACCTCAGCCTTCCAAGCTGATGGTGTGGGTTCGATTCCCATCACCCGCTCCATTGACTGGTTTGTGGTTGTAGATATTGGTGCTGTTAGTGTTGATTGGCTTGAGCCGAAGTGCTGCAAGTTACAGGGCCCACGTAGCTCAGTCGGCAGAGCACGTCCTTGGTAAGGACGAGGTCACCGGTTCGATTCCGGTCGTGGGCTCCACTCACTGCGGATGCAGTGCGGCACGGGTGTGAATATTGGTGTGACTTAGGATGAGCGCATGGTTTGGTGAGTCGGGCTGGCGCGGCGGATTGCTGTGTTCTGCCTTAGTCGTTTAATTGAGTTGTTAGTCGCTATTTTTTAGAGGGTCGCCGCTGTGGCAAAAGAGAAATTTGAGCGTACGAAGCCGCACGTAAACGTGGGCACGATTGGACACGTAGATCATGGCAAGACGACGTTGACGGCGGCCTTGACCAAGGTGATGGCGGAGAAGTTTGGTGGTGAGTTTAAGGCTTACGATCAGAT
>CANGJP010000005.1 GCA_947454465.1 Pseudomonadota bacterium | reverse complement strand
CTAACGCTACCGAACGCAACATTACTGCACGAGTGCACCCTAGCAACGAACGATGGGACGTCAAAGATTTAGATGTTGCAGCAGATGGCAGTAAAGTCATCTTCGCGATGCGTGGGCCTCTCACCGATAGCCAACAAGACAACGCTCCGCCCACTTGGAATATCTGGGAATACAATCTTGCTAGCGACAGTTTACGGCGGGTCATGACTTCGAATGCGGATGCCAATGCAGGACAGGATGTCTCGCCGCATTACCTGCCAGATGGTCATATCGTCTTTTCATCCACGCGACAGATTCAATCTAAAGAAATTCTAATCAGTGAAAATAAACCTGATTTTGAAGCTCAAGATGAGAACGCCAGCGAATCAGCATTTGTACTGCACGTGATGAATGCTGATGGCACAAACATCCAACAAATCACTTACAACCCTAGCCACGATTTAGATTCAACCGTCATCTCAGACGGTCGTATCGTTTTTAGTCGATGGGATCATGCACTAGGACGCGATGGTATTCACTTTTATGCCACCAATCCTGATGGAACGAATACTGAACTCCTATACGGCTCTGTAAGTCACAATACATTTCCAGACCGTGCGTTAAATGGCGCCACAAGCTATCCAACAGTCCAATTCACCAAACCACGTGAAATGCCTGATGGTCGGATACTGAGCATCATCAGGCCCTACAACGAAACTGAATATGGTGGTGAACTTTATCTGATCGACACCCAGAACTACGTGGAAAACAATCAACTCACCTTAACCCGATCAGGAACACTCGGATTTGCACAGAAAAAACCTACCTTGAATGCCGTCAGATTGATTAACGCCCCATCAAGTGGGGGTCGCTTTATTGCTGCCGCACCCTTATGGGATAACACAAATCGATTATTAGTGTCATGGAGCCAATGTCGCCTGATCGACCCTAGCACCAAAGCATTCGTGATGTGCAACAATTCACGCTTAGCCAATCCAGCATACCTGCCCGCCCCACCCTCATACGGGTTGTGGCTGCTCAATCCAAATAATGACACACAACAGCCGGTCCTGATCCCTAATGAGGGCGAAATAATCACAGATGTGGTCATTGCTCAGCCACGCACCCCCCCTGTTTATAGACCTTATGACCTTAATAGTAATCTCACCCTCGATACCTCATTGAAGACTGATGGCGTCGGTATTCTAGATATTCGTAGCGTCTACGATTTTGACGGGATAACCACGGCAACCAGCAACGGCTGCAGCATCAGCGCCACTGCCGACATCACCAATAGCTGCTACACCAATCGTCCGGCACGTTTTCTACGCATTGAAAAAGCCGTTTCCTTACCTGCCTCCACTATTCGCAAGGTCGACCCTGATGCGTTTGGCGTCACCAACTCCATGCGTGAAATATTAGGCTATATTCCTATTGAACCAGACGGCTCGGTTAGGGTGAAAATACCGGCAAACGTCGCCTTCCAGATTGCTGTCGTTGACACCAACGGCAGGCGCATCAGTAATTTTCCACGACACAATGCATGGTTATCACTGCGCCCTGGTGAAACCGTTCAATGTAACGGCTGCCATACAGTGCGCACGAATACTCCAACGGGTGAAAGCGGCTTTTCGCATGGCCGGAATGGATTATTTAACTCCGTGTATTCAGGCGCGAATAGCGCCGGCGCCTTTACTCATGCCAATCACAACTTCACGGCCTCAAAGGTCGGAGAAACGATGGCACGGGCACGGGCCGCCTGGAGTTGCAGCAATGAAAACTGCGCTTCCATCACACCAAGCGTGAACATCGCGTTCTCGAATGTGTGGCCAGAAGGGACCGCAGACTCAAAAGTAATACCCACATCGGCACGATCAGGCGATTTTACGCTTCCTTACCAAGACACCCAAATTCCTACACGGGGCTTGCGTACGCTCGCACCGACCAGCACAGCATGCCTCAATGTTTGGACGAGCCTGTGCCGCGTTACCATAAATTACCTAGACCATATTCAGACTATCTGGGAACGACAACTAATTGGCTTCGGGGATATAAACCAAAACGGACAAATCATAAGTGACACCAACGATAACTGTTTAGCCTGCCACAGCCCGCAAAATATTGATCAATCCGGAATTCCTGCGGGCCATCTAGATCTTCGTCGAACCACTTCCACAGGCCTGCGGGCCACTTCCTATCAGCAATTGGTGGTTCAACATGATGGAGCGACTACCCCACCTATCATGGCGGGTGACGCGGCCCACTCACGATTTTTTAGTCAATTCAGCCCAAACAATCCATACCATTCAAATGGCACCGGCCCGATGCTAACGCCAGGTGAGCTAAAGTTAATATCTGAATGGATAGACATTGGTGCTCAGTACTACAATGACCCTTTTAAAGCGCCGGTGAAAAACTAATGCGCCTGCTGCTCATTTTACTGGCTTGCTACACTACCGTATCTCTGGCTTCACAACCCACTGAAGTGACCATCAAGGATGCCTTTATAGAGATGCACACTGGCCCCGGCACTGGATACCCGGTATTTTTCGTCGTCAGTCGTGACGACAAAATCAACATACTTAAAGAACGCACCGGTTGGTATCTCGTCAAAGAACACCAAGGACGCGAGGGTTGGGTCAACGAGTCTCAACTCTCAAGAACACTGAGTAGTGATGGCACTGCCATTCAACTACAAGGTCCAACCCTAGATAAATTGAGCAGAAGCCGTTATCAAGGCAGCCTGATGGTAGGTAATTTTGATGGCGCCAGCCTACTCTCAATCAGTGGTAGCTATGCATTAACGGAGCATCTTTCTTCACAACTGACGATCAATCACGCATTGGGTGATTTTTCTAGCGTGGATTTAGCCACTATTGATATTACTCATACCTTTTCACCCTCAAAAAGATTCAGCCCCTACGCGTCAATTGGCTCTGGAGTCATGAGGATTAACCCCATTACCATACAAGATCAGGCACAAGCACACACCCAGGCTGTTAGCTTTATCGGTGTAGGCGGTCGCTTTTATCTCAACAGCCGCCTTATCGCTCGGGCGGAGTATCACTATAACCACGTCCACACCAGCTCTGATAAAAAAGAGGAAATTACAGAATGGAAAACCGGCTTAGCCTTTTTCTTCTGATCTCATTGTTAGCCATGTT
The DNA here is from genome assembly GCA_947454465.1 of Pseudomonadota bacterium. Taxonomy (GTDB): domain Bacteria; phylum Pseudomonadota; class Gammaproteobacteria; order Steroidobacterales; family Steroidobacteraceae; genus CAILZL01. Next base: position 63,650 of record CANGJP010000005.1, on the reverse strand, counting down.
GAATAGTGGCTGCGCCTTACTGGGAAACCATAAGGCTACAGAAGCCACTCCCGTTAATCGGCCTATCGTGACTGGATCAAGCAGTCCCATCGGCGCTGACGTGATGCAACCGGTAATTGAGCCCAAAGTTGAACGCCGCACCATTAAAACACCTAAGATAGATTCAGATAATATTGAACTGGGGGCGTATGGCGGAATCATCAATATCGAAGATTTCGGCAGTCATCCGGTTATAGGCGCACGATTGGCTTATCACATCTCAGAGTCATTCTTTGTCGAAGGCTCGTATGGACAAACTAGCGCAGGACAATCGAATGTAGAAACCTTATTCAACATTCAGTTATTAACCGAATCACAACGTAAATACCGCAACTATGCACTTTCATTAGGATGGAATGCATTACCAGGTGAAGTCTTTATTGGCGAAAATCGCACCTACAACACGGCACTCTATTTTGTGCTTGGCGCGGGTGCCACTCACTTTGGTGGCGACAAGCGATTCACCATGAACGGTGGCTTTGGTTATCGACTGCTGTTAAATAATCAACTAGCCACGCATCTTGATGTGAGGGACTCACTTTATGACACCAGCCTGCTCGGTGAAAGAAAGGTGGTCAACAACATTGAAACCAGCGTCGGACTGACTTTTTTCTTTTAATCTTTAGTCTCCACAAACAAGACATTACTCATCGCAATTGCAGTAACTGACTTCCCGTCCACGTCATACCGGGTGACAACTTAACAGGGGATTCAATCATAGCGGCTTCAACACATAACATGTGTCTGAAGCCTTCTGATTGCATATCAGGCAGTGCCGCTGATTTATCAGGACCTGGATTCCAAATCACAGTATCTTTGAAACCATCCGCAATGCACTCAACCGTACGCTGATTAACTTGCATGACTTGTATCGGTTTTGTAGTACCAAAATAAATTCGATCCAGTTCACCCGTAATAACCAAGGCAGAATCCGAGTCAACCTCTGCAGTACCACCTAGCGCACTATCTCGATAGCGCATCCCCTGCAAACCACTGACGCTGACATGGGCAATCTCATCCACACGGAGATAGGTATGGAGTGCAGCAGTAAACGAAAACGACTGCTTCCCAGCGTTGTAAATCGACAATATCAATTTTAATGAGTCAATACCCAACTCAACCTGATAATCAGCAGCAAAGGAGTGGGGCCAAATTTCTTGACCGAGACGATCCTCCTGCCAACAAAATGTAACCGAGGACAACCCACACTCAGCAGCACTGACTTGTTGCCAACATGCTGTACGCGCCAGTCCGTGTTTCGCCAACGAACCCAAATCTGCAAATTGCGGAAAAATAATTGGCACGCCGCCACGAACTGCCATGCCATGCTTGAACTCAGCACGTTCGCTTAAAAATAAACGTTCAATTCCATCTGCCGTACAACAGTTAGTTACATGTGCGCCGTACGGATACACTTTAGCAGATGCCCCATCTGCACCACTTAACAGTACTGGCTTGAAGGTATTCTTGCTAGACATCATGTTATTGCGCAGCATGATGGGCTTTAACCAGTAAAACGCTTCCCGAAACAAATAACACGATCAGAGACAACATCGAATAACGAGTTCCGACCAACAACGCCGTAACCCCCATCAAAGTAGGACCGAGCACGGAGGCGAATTTACCAGTCATGTTATAAAAACCAAAGAATTCACCCGCACGCTCTGTCGGTACTAACGCACCGAACCATGAGCGACTCAAGCTTTGCACGCCTCCCTGCACAAGACCAATGGCCATCGCCAAATAATAAAATTCACTCACATCATGCATAAATACCGCATAAATGGTCACCGAAACATACACAGTAATCCCAATCAAAATACCGCCTAAGGCACCGTAGCGATTACCTAGCCAACCAAACAGAATCGCTGCTGGAAAACCAATGCACTGTACCAATAGTAATGCCACGATAAGACTTGAAGCGGAAAAACCAAGGGATAAACCATAGTCAACGGCCATCTTAATCACGGTATTCACGCCATCGATATACAGCCAGTAAGCCAGTAGGAAAATTAATAACGCACGATAGCGTCGAATCTGGTGAAAGGTATTCAGCAATTCACACACTGCACTGGTTATTAGTCGCCCTATAGACAGCGGAGTTACTGACTTGACTTCTTTTACGCCAAACAACAGTGGAATTGAGAATACACTCCACCACACGGCAACCATCATGAATGATATTTTCACAGCATTTGCCGAATCTGCAATACCAAAAACACTCGGTTTTAACGTCATCCATACATTAATGGCGAATAAAATTCCGCCACCCAAATACCCCATGCCATATCCGAAGCCAGATACTAAATCGTAATTTTTAGGTGAAGCCACATCAAGCAACAGTGAGTCATAAAAAATAAGCCCACCCCAAAAGCCGATAGACGCTGCTACATAAAAAACAACCGCCCATTGCCATGCACCTTGCTGTACCCAATATAGAGCCGCACTCCCCACCACACCCAGAACGGTAAATCCCAATAAAAAACGCAGCCGTGAATGACCACGATCACCCATTGCACCTAGCAACGGAGCTAACAAAACCAGGATAAAACTGGCGACACTATTGGCAACGCCTAATCTAAAAGTGCTCAGACTAGGATCACCCACACTCCAGTATTGCTTAAAAAAAATCGGGAAAAATCCAGCCATGATCGTGGTAGCGAACGCAGAGTTCGCCCAATCATAAAACGCCCAATACAACACGGGTTTGTGCCACAGCGTGGAGAAAATGCGGCCACTTGGTTTCATGGGAATACCGTAGCTACTTTCCTACTTGGCTGGGAAGCCGTGAATTGCTCAACCCAGCCAGCCCCAATCATCCTACGCCCCCGCCAGATGTTCGCGGGTTTCCTTAAAACCAAGCTCAGGCCAACGTTCTAAAGTCAGACCAAGATTCACGCGCGTGGGCGCCAGGTACACCAATGCACCAGAATGATCTACAGACAAGTTGTCATGGGCTTTATTTCGAAACTCCTCCAACTTCTTATCATCGCCGTACACCCATCGAGCGGTATACACGTTAATGTTGTCGAAGCTGCACTGCACACCATATTCATCCTGCAACCGGAAGGCCACTACATCAAATTGCAATTGACCGACCGCACCTAAGATAAGGTCGTTATTACGCAATGGACGAAATAGCTGTGTCGCACCCTCCTCGCAGAGTTGATCAAGACCTTTCTGTAAGGCTTTCATTCTGAGTGGATCACGCAACACCACACGCCGAAACAGCTCTGGCGCAAAGTTAGGGATACCGGTGAACATCAGTGACTCACCTTCCGTAAAGGTATCGCCGATGTTAATCGTGCCATGATTATGCAGACCTAAGATATCACCCGCGTACGCTTCCTCGGTATGCTGACGATCTGCGGCCAGAAAGGTCAATGCATCATTAATACGCATTTCTTTCTTTAATCGCACGTGAAACAAGCGCATGCCCTTAGTGTATTTACCCGAGCAAATACGCATAAACGCGATACGATCGCGATGACCCGGGTCCATATTCGCTTGAATTTTAAACACAAAGCCACTGAGCTTTTCTTCGCTAGCCACCACGTCCCGTCCGTTGGTCGGTCGCGACAAAGGACCAGGCGCGAACTCAACGAATGTATTCAATAATTCCGTGATACCAAAGTTGTTAATCGCCGACCCGAAAAATACCGGCGATTGTCTACCCGCCAGATATTCACTGAGCACAAAAGCAGGAGTAGCACCGCGCACCAACTCGACTTCATCTCGAAAGGACTGCGCACGAGCCCCTAAAAACTCACTGGCGGCTGCACTATCCAGATGATCAATCACATCTGTTGTTCCGGCACGCCCTTTATCAGCCGCCTGATAAACGTAGATACGATCTTCAAGCAAATGATATACACCCTGCAATTCGCGGCCCATACCAATCGGCCAAGTGATGGGAGCACACTTAATCTTCAGGACAGTCTCAATTTCATCCAGCAACTCAATCGGTTCACGGCCTTCACGATCCAGCTTATTGATGAAGGTCATGATGGGTGTATCACGAAGGCGACAGACTTCCATGAGCTTGATAGTTCGATCTTCCACGCCCTTCGCACAATCGATCACCATCAATGCCGAGTCTACCGCCGTCAACGTACGGTAGGTGTCTTCGGAGAAGTCTTCGTGACCTGGGGTATCTAGTAGATTGACCATGCGTCCCCGATAAGGAAACTGCATCACGGATGAGGTCACCGAAATACCACGCTGTTGCTCTAGCGCCATCCAATCGGAAGTAGCATGACGTGCAGCCTTACGGCCCTTGACCGTGCCCGCTAACTGAATCGCGCCTCCGAATAACAGTAGCTTTTCAGTCAGCGTGGTTTTACCCGCATCCGGATGGGAAATGATCGCAAAAGTACGACGGCGGGTGATTTCTTCTTGCAACACAGACATGGGCAGAACGCTAAACCTGATTAGAAGGCGATTGTAACGGATCAGGCGAACTGAAAGTTACGATTCAGCAGACACAGCCTGTTTCATAAGACTTCTTTAAGACCTGAGATTAAGCAATGACGTCAGCCCCGCGCATGGGCTCAAACGGTTTCATCGATACGTTGGGGTAATTCAAACGGTAAATTAAGCTTATAAACCCAAGCATCCTCACGCGCCGGACTGCCCTGATAATAACCCTTACGAATACCGACCCTGACAAAGCCCATCGACTCATAGAGGTATATCGCCACTGGATTAGAGGGTCGAACCTCTAAATAAGCGCAGCTCATCCCAACGCTGACAGCGTGCTCAAGCAAGTATTGCAACAAGCGACGACCTACCCCTTGATCACGTAAATCAGGATGCACACAAATATTCAGTAAATGGGCTTCGTCGGCCGCAAATGACATGATGCCGTATCCTTGGACTACACCCCTAAACTCGAGCACACGACAAAAATACCCCACACGAACACAATCCCTAAAGATGCCCTCACTCCAAGGATAGGGATAAGCGTCACGCTCGATCTGAATCACCTCGGGCAGGTCTGCCAAGGTCATGGCACGCACGCGTACCCGCTGCTTGAGCATCTCGGGGATGGATTCACTCACGCGGGCTTTGGCTCGGTCTGTGCGTAAGTTGCCAAGGCAAGCTGCAAATCCTGCCAAGCCTTGGTTTTGTCACTCGGGCTACGCAATAGATGTGCCGGATGATAGGTGACCACAACTGGACGGCGTTTTTCCCCGAGAAAATGTACGTGGCCACGTAATTGACCGATCGCACTATCCGTGTTTAAAAGGTTCTGTGCAGCAATACCCCCTAAGCACAAAATGATGCGAGGATTGATCATCTCGATTTGCCGAGTTAAATACGAAGCGCAGCGTGCCACTTCATCCGGCTTAGGATCACGATTATGCGGCGTCCGGCATTTAAGCAAATTAGCGATATAAACCTGCTCACGCGGAAAGCCCATGGCCTGCAGCATTGCATTCAGTAGCTGCCCTGCCCGACCGACAAAAGGTTCACCTTGAAGGTCTTCATCGGCACCGGGTGCTTCACCAATAATCATCCATTCCGCACGCAGATTACCAACACCAAACACTGTCTGCTTACGTGTTTGATGAAGTTCACAGTGAACACAATGACGTACGGTATTGGCCAGTTGATCCCAAGATAATCCGGGCGGCAATTGCAGCGCCGTATCGTTCGGCTGCGCTACAACAGCAACTTGGTGATCTACAGCAACCAATGGCGCATCTTGTTGTGGGCGATCCTTGCGCACCCAGACATCAATGTCCATTGCTTTCAAGTAATGTAAATGCTGGGAGTTCATCAATGACTACAACCTAGCGGACCGATTAGACCCCAGCACGTTTACGACGCAGCCGACGCCACATCCACCAGAGCGGTGCGGACAAGGCATACGCACCGAAAGTGGCCAGAAGTGTTTCAGGTGGCCCCATGGAAATGAAAATATAAACTAAAGGCACAATCACCAAATAGGCAACGGGCACCTTGCCCCGCATATTCAGGTCCTTACCACTCCAATAGGCGAAGCGACTGATCATTAAGGCACCAATCGTGGCTGTCACCATAAAACCTAACATCAGTGCCGTTAGGCCATCGACACCATACTCACTGGCCACCCAAATAAAGCCAGCCACACAAGCCGCCGCAGAAGGACTGGGCAAACCCTCAAAATATCGTTTATCCGCACTGACCGATTTCACGTTGAAACGAGCTAAACGCAACGCGGCGCACACGGCATAGAAAAAAGCGGCCAACCAGCCAATCCGACCCCACAGCTTGCCGTATTCAGCAATACGCTCCACACCCCATTGATACACCACAATGGACGGTGCCAATCCGAATGCCACCATGTCAGAGAGACTGTCGTATTCCTTGCCGAAATCACTTTGGGTATTGGTCCAACGAGCCACACGGCCATCCAGACCGTCAAACAACATCGCCACAAAGACCGCCATGCCGGCGCGGGAGAAGTTGCCATCAATCGCAGCCACAATGGCGTAAAAACCAGAAAATAAGGTTCCCGTGGTCAGCAGATTGGGCAATAGATACACTCCACGCCCCGGTTTAGCCTCATCTTCGATCTCACGGATTTCCGGTTCCAGACTCATGAATAACCTTGCAGTAGCTTTAGAAACACCTGAACCAACAGGGCGGTGGATCATAGCAGGACTGATTGCCCCTTCAGTTGTTAGTCGGATGAAAATCGGACTCTAGATCTCAACTTACGAGAAGCACTTCACAGCATCAAACCTGATATTCGGTCAATTTTACGGCGCATCCGTAGTGCAGCACATGAATATTTTTTCACCTAAATCGCTCCTGACCCTAGCCCTGCTCACCAGCCTAATCCTGGGGTGCCTTGACGCCCACGCCAATCAACAACAAGACCTCGCCCTGGGACCCCTTCTCAAACAGGCCCTGTCAGATGGCAAATGCTTTGAAGACAAATACGATCGCGCGGTTTGGTTTGCAAGTATGGAACCTAGACTTAAACCACTGGTCGCCAATGAGGATGAGCGCAGCCAGATACTTGAACAAGTGCAGTGCGAATCAAAACGCCTACAACTGCCTCCCAGTCTAGTCATGGCAGTGATCGATGTAGAAAGTCGCTTTAACCGCTGGGCCACGTCCTCAGCAGGGGCAGTGGGATTGATGCAAGTCATGCCATTTTGGCCAAGCCAGCTCGGCATGCAGAATCATCAACTGCTCGACATCAGCCATAACATCCGCATGGGCTGCACCATTCTCAAATACTATCTTGAACTTGAACGAGGCGACTACGCACGAGCGTTAGCACGCTATAACGGCAGCCTTGGCCGACGCAATTATTCAGACCTGGTGCTGGTGAGGTTGGCGAATAAATGGCAGTTCAAATAGCGCCATAGACGGGCTGAATTTCACTCAGCACCAACCTGCATTACCTGTGATCCAATGTACGAGGTTGGACTCTTCCATTAACCCTCCAATGTCGTAATTGCTGTTTTCTGATAGTGCGTGCTACAAAGACCTAACCAACTGAAAATCAAAGGAGACATTGGAATGGCTGCTAACGCATACAGTACTAAGTCCCTTTGTAAAGGGACATGTGGCCCCATATCACCGTCGTCTATTTCTAGTTAGGGCTTTCCAATCCAAAATCGGAGTTAATTTTGAAACTTAAAGATGCAATTCAAAAACTAGGCGAAAAACGATCATCGGGTCTGGCCCGACAACTAGCCAATGAGATGGGGTTAGATTGGGAAGGAAGTGTCAGCTTCGTCTTCAAAATCGTAGCAAATGACCCAGATCGCGTACCGGGCAATATCGGCGGAGGAAGTGATGATGAGCGTTCAGCTATACAAAAATGGCTGCAAAAATATCAAGCAGGCATGGAAGGTCGGGCAAGCAAAAGAATATCAAATCCACCCGGCACAATCCCCGATCCAATAATTGAAGAAATTATTGGGGCAAGGCTTACCTCCTTAACGAAAGATGATTTAAATAAAGCAACTTACGCACATCGTCTTGGTATGTCAGCAGAAAATATTCTTGGCTTAATGCTGGAGGAATATCTATCAATAAACCTCAAAAAACATGGATGGCACTGCGCATGGGGAGAAACAGTCAGGTCTGTTGATTTTGTTAATGAAGATGGAAGTTTGTTACAAATCAAAAATCGAAGTAATTCTGAAAATAGTTCAAGTAGCGCAGTAAGAGATGGAACGGAAATCAAAAAGTGGTACCGAATAAAAGCGGATCGAATCGAATATATGTGGTCTAAGCTAAATACAATATGCAAAACAAAAAACTTAAGCGAAGTCGAATTTGTTAATTTCGTAAAATCAACGATCAAAAACAATCCTAACTGCCTGGCTGTAGAAAATGAAAACCCATGGCAATAAAACAATGAATTGGGTTTTGGCTTTCAGCCAAAACCCAATTCTTGTTGCTTGTAATCCGCCTTGTGTTTTCTTATTTGCTGCTTAAATTGAGCTATCCACTCTTCATGAGAAGTGTTTTTGTATCGTGAATACTGAAAATTTGAAATATTCACAACATTTCTTCTGGATAAGAGATCTTTTATCACATTACCAACAGCGCAACCCAAGCTGAGTGGCACTGCATTGCCTATTTGCTTGTATTGTTGAATCAATGGGCCAGCAAGCACCCAGTCATCAGGAAATTCTTGAATGCGTTTGTACTCCTCAATAGAAAGCGGCCTATCTTCTTCGGGGTGAGCAAGGTCTGTAGCAGGCATTGCTGGATGAGTTACAAGCGTAGGAGCAGGCCTGTTCCAAGCCAGTCTTCTTAAGAAACCAGTCTTTCCTCCGCCCGCATAAAATGACTGTCCCATTGCTTCTTTTTGAAGTTTTTCAGGCAAATCCTTCCAGTTTTGTCCGGGCTTTAGCATTCGATAATATTTCAGGCGTTTTTCTGGAAAAGTCAGGTGATGGTGCTCTTCAGTTTTTTGTATGCATGATTTAAGGGTTCTCCACTTTGGCAGTCCATGCTCACCATTCTCTGAATGAGTTGGAACTAGAAATGGTGGTTTTCTTCCATCTCTAGAGCAAATTATTATTACTCTCTCTCTAATCTGTGGCGTACCAAAATTTGCAGAATTGTATAAGTTAAACGAATATCCATACCCAGATTTTTCTAACCTTTTAATAATGAAATTTAGTGCGCCACCTTTTAATTCATCTTCTGATAAATCAGGAAATCCATCCCCTCTAAGTTCGTGTGGTCTGTGCTCCATTGGGCAGGAAAGCAAGCCTCTAACATTTTCAATAACTAAATACTTAGGTCGTAGTTCTAAAGCTAAATCAAGATATTTGAGAAATACGTTTCCTCTGTCGTCATTAAACCCTTGTCGTTTTCCTGCCGTACTAAATGCTTGGCAGGGTGGGCCTCCAACAATTAGGTCTATGTCATCCTTCTTGCAAAGCCCGGCTGCTTTTAGTATGTCCTTTCCCGTGTACTCATTTATGTCCCCAAGCAAAGCCGTATTGGGGCGGTTTAAGGCTATCGTCTGCCTACAGAATTTATCAACCTCGCACGCAAGCCTTACATGAAATCCAGCTTTTTCAATTCCAAGATCAAGCCCCATCGCTCCAGAGAAAAAACTTAACGCTATTGGCCTAGTGGAGTTAATTCCAGAAACATCGTAAGCAGGGTGATCTTCGGCCACCTTATGTGCCGTTCTAAGGCCATATTTATCAATACTTGCTTGAGTTATGAGCCAGGTATTCCCAATTTTTCGAGATTTTAGGTCTCCCTGACGACACAAGGTTCTAACCCTTTGTTCACTAATGTCCAGTTGTAAAGCGGCTTCTTTAATGCCAATTTCGGTACTCATGGCTAGTTTCCTTTGCGAAACCCATAGACAGTACCAAATATATCTGTATAAATAACCATGTCAAGCCCTAACAAGTCGCTCAAGCTCGTTCGCTACGCTCACTGGACAGTCCAAACCGGCGCTGCTTCGCCTTGTCGCGCCGGTTTGTCCTGCCGCTTAGCTCGGCGTTGGGTGGTCATATGTACACGACGTGTTTGAAAGGATTGAAGCACGAGTCCGTAGGTTTTATATGGTTAGCAAAACGATCGGTATCAACGATCAATCAGTAAATTCCAAAACCATTGATTGATTCAGCCACCGACTCTACAAGCTGTTTTTCCACGTCCAGGACTTCTGCGCCCATCGGGCCCTGCCATAACCACCGTTCAAGATTGTCGATGGCAATGAGGTCACCACAGGCCAGCACTTCAACTCTGCCGTCCGGCAGATTTTTCGCATGGCCTGTCAGATTCAGTTTGTGTGCCTGCTCACGGGTACTGGCGCGGTAAAACACACCCTGAACGCGACCGGAAATCAGGAATCGATATATCACTTTTTTTGACAATTCATTCATCTGCAACCCTTATCCCCGACTGTGCTGGCAGCAGCTTTGCTGATATTGCTGCGCGTAGGCATTATTACCGAATAATCACTGCTTTCTCTTAAGTTTTGACCGTAACAAGGCACTGACGTTGCATCAACCCGCGCTGCGCTATGCGGCAAGCTCAGCTATGCATACAATCGCTGCATCAATTTCTAACAGGCGTCAGTCATGGCCGATATTCTGGTTCTGTATTACTCGCGAAATGGCGCTACGGCTGAGCTGGCCCGTCAGGTGTGCAGAGGCGTAGAAAAAGTAGCCGGCATGCAGGCGCGCCTGCGCACCGTTCCTTCAGTGACCACCGTCATTAATACACCTGAACCCACGGTCCCCGATGCTGGCCCGCCCTACGCAACGGCCGATGACCTGCGCGAATGCGCTGGCCTGATTCTCGGCAGCCCAACTCGTTTCGGAAACATGGCTGCCCCAGTTAAATTTTTTATTGATGGCACCAGCGCATTGTGGGCCAGTGGTGCATTGTCCAATAAACCTGCTGCAGTCTTCACGTCCACACAAACGATGCATGGCGGACAGGAAAGCACCTTACTGAGCATGATGTTGCCGTTGCTGCATCACGGCATGTACCTCGTGGGATTGCCCTTTAGTGAAGCCGCGTTAAACCGGACACGCACCGGCGGTTCCCCTTATGGAGCAAGCCATGTGGCCAATGAGGGCCCCACTCTGCTCAGTAGCGATGAAAAAGAATTAGCACAAGCCTTAGGAAAACGGGTCGCACAATTGGCGGCTTATCTACCCAGCGTGAACAAATGACTCCGTTAACCCCGTTACAGCATCGCATGAGAATATGGGTTTTAAGCAGTTGGTCTGCGCTCATCGTGCTGGTTTTTTGGCACCAACTTATGCAGTCATTATCACTGCAACAAATAGGTTGGGCCGTGTTATTCAGCCTGCCCCTATTCGCTCCCTTACCTGGATTATGGCAAGGTCGCCGTTATACCCACTCATGGGCAACCTTATGCGTACTGCCATACTTCATTATTGGAATCAGTGAATCGGTTGCCAATCCAGCTTTACGCGACTGGGCGCTGTCTTTATTAGGCTGCTCACTGTTGTGGTTCTTTGCATTACTAGGCTTCCTAAGGGTATCACCCAGCAAGCCGGCCAGAGATGAATCTGCCGCTTGATTCAGATCGTAACCAAGGTACGTACCTTAATTAAAGTACGTACCGCCACAACAGCAGCGTGATGCGTAATGCTTATTTACGCGATCGTTCAGCTCGGGCCAGTGCAATCACCCTATCAGTACGCTGTAGCAATTCTTCATAGCCTTTAGTCCCTTCGCCATTTACGATGTACTTTCCGTCCACCACCATAGTGGGCGTTCCCTGAACCTTATGGGACTTCATTTTCTGTTCTGCAGCCAAGAAACTAGACTTTACACCGAATGAGTTATAGGCCGCCGTGAAGTCAGCGGCATTCACACCATGCTGAGCAACAAACTTAGTCACGCTTTGTTCGTCATACATCAACGTTTTTTGCGTATGGATTGCACTGAAAATCAATGAATCCATCTGCTCCACCTTACCCATGACCTGCAAGGCATAAAAGGCCTGTGCGACAGGCTGCCATGCTGCACGCCCTAAAGAAATTGGCACCCGCTCAAACAATACATCCTTTGGTAATTTAGCCGCCCAACTGGTGACCACGGGATAAAACACATAGCAATGTGAGCATTGGTAAGAAAAGAATTCACTGACCACAATCTTTTTTGGATCTGCGGTGGCTTGAGCAGGGGTGAGTAATTTGTAATCATTGCCTTCAACGGCCATGGACACAGCCGGCGGCGCAGCCATTACCGACAGACCAGAACCCACCAACCACAGCACAATCAGACGCCTAAAAAACTGAAGCATGACACCCCCCAACTACACTTCCCAAAACAGCGCGCAAGTATCAAGACGCTGTGTCAGGTCAGACACGAACTCACAAAACACTCGATAACTGTTCACATTGATACACACTGGGCAGTATACCTCATGCCCCATACTGCGCATCCACCTCCAGGGAAAGCCCCTAGTTCCCCCAGCGGATCAAACCCAACGCCCTACCACGCTCAAAACACACTAGACGGTAGGGATACTCACCCTTGAACGGCTAGCGACCACACGCCAAACGCGCCCACCATGCCCACCTCGCCATGACCGTCCCCATCGCAGCCATGATACAAACCCAAACACTAAGCGCATCGGACTGACAGCACTCCTTAGCGCTGCCAATAAATTCCTTAGTTTAAGTTGAGCGTCATGGCGCTGATCAAAAAAGACTACACATGAAGAAACAGACTGAGAGTACTTTCATGTTTAAAGCGCTGCCGACACAGCATTCACGACACACCGTTGATTGATTCTCGGTGAGCAACTCAGTAAATCCACCGACATATTATTGATTCTTAAACTGCCCTGTCAGTTCACGCAGGTACCGCTCAAACGGTCCACCGAGTGACTCATGCTTCAATGCATATTCGACGGTCGCCTGCAGATAACCCAGCTTACTACCACAATCGTAACGCTTGCCATCAAACTCGTAGGCATACACAGACTCATCTGCAAGTAAATCCGCAATGGCATCGGTTAATTGAATCTCACCACCGGCACCCCGCCCCGTTTTTTCTAACTTTTCAAAAATCCTGCCCGTCAAAATATAACGCCCCACGACAGCTAAATTAGAGGGGGCATTGACAGGCTTGGGTTTTTCTACAATTTTGGTCACCCGACTTAATCGACCCTGGCACGCTTCTGTGGCCACGATACCGTACTTATAGGTTTCTTCCATCGGTACAGTTTCTACCCCAAGCACGCTGCATTCGCGTTGTTCATAAACTTCGGCCATTTGCTTGAGACAGGGTACCGAAGAGTCAATCAAGTCATCGGCTAAGTGAACAAAGAAAGGCTGATTTTCAACTATTGGCTTCGCACACAATACCGCATGCCCAAGCCCCAATGGCACAGACTGTCGAATAAAAATACAACTCGCCCAAGAAGGAACAATACCCCTCACTGCCGCCAATAAGTCAGCCTTGCCCTGCTGTTCCAATTCGGCCTCCAGTTCCGCATCAGAATCGAAATGATCAGCAATCGCACGCTTAGTACTGCCGGTGACAAAGACTAATTTGCTGACGCCTGCAGACAGCACTTCTTCTGCGGCATATTGAATGAGCGGCTTATCGACGATGGGTAGCATTTCCTTAGGGCTAGCCTTGGTTGCAGGCAAAAAGCGCGTACCCCGACCGGCCACAGGAAATACCGCATATTGAATCTTTGCTGACCGCTTCACTACCCCACTCCATCGCTTATCGGTTTTAAGGTGGGGCCAATCATAACTGAGGCTCGAGACAAATTTATTAACAATATCTAAATCAATAGTGCACCACCCAACCAATACCTTCGACTGAAAGAGGAATTGGGTGGCCACGAGGTGCTCTTGATTTGCCAACTCCTGTCAGCCTGATGGGAGCCTTTGATGCTGAACAATACATCCTGTGATCAACCTAAGGACATCCCAATCCTAGAGATAAAACCAGCCTTCCTAAGACGCTTTATCGATCAACCCGTACCAGCATCAAGAACACCTCGTGACCACCCAACCACCCGCGCATACCTGCGCATCCCGTCCTCAATGAACCTATTATTTCTTAGCAGTTTCAGTGGTACCGATCACGATATTGCTACGATTCTGAATCAAGAGTTTTTCACCGATTCCAGTGACTTTGAGCAACTCATCAGCCGACTTAAATGCACCATTCTTAGTACGATAATCAACAATGGCCTTTGCCTTAGCTGCACCCACGCCTTTGAGTTCCTTAGCCAGCGTTACCGCATCTGCTTTGTTGATATCCACTGCAGCTATAGAAGGTGCAGCCAGCATCAAGGACAAGCAAGCAATAAACAGATATTTCAAACCACGTATCGAATTAATCATGACAGCTCTCCCTAGTATTTCCCGTTTGGTCCAAATGTGCATTGCATTACTGCGGGGAAAATAGTGACACCACCCAAATCGGTCGAGCGCATGCATTTCTGGGCTTTGAGCCCAGAAATGAAAGCCCCGAAAAGAATGGATCGTCAGCCGCGACGACTGACAGGAGACAGCTCTAATCGACTGACCGGTGCCAAGGTATCCCAGCTATGGCACCCAGGACATTGCCAGAAATGCGACCCCGTATTTACGCCGCAACTGATACAGCGGTAGCGCTGAGTACGCCTAAAAACCTTAGCCAATGAAGTTGCCACACTGTGCAATTGCACGCTGTTTAGGCTATTAGCATCGGCCACCAACGCCTGCACCATTTCACCGAGGGTCGCGTCCTGACGCAAAAAATCTGGCAAACATTGCAGCAAATAAGGTTCATCAAACACATTCGAGACAATAGCCGCATAAGCCAACGCAGCCCGTTGTTTGCTGTCCGCACTTAATAAACTCAGTTGCGCATCCGCATTATCTAAACTCATATTAAGTGCACGTATCGCACGAATAAACAGTGGTAAAACAATTGGCAACAGATGCGGATGAATCTCCATCACTCGTTTACACACAGCAGCCGCACTGCGCGCATCACCTGCAGCAAGATAAAAATCAGCATTAATCAGGTTGCCTCGTGGAAAATTTCGTTGCACCTCAAAGGCACGATTAAGATTCTCCATAGCCTGTGAGAACATACCCTCACGCTGTGCTTGCTCAGCCAGTTCACAGTAATAATGAGCCAACGCAGTGGGATGCTCGGGCGAACTAAACGAAGATAATTGCTGGTACGCATTAATGGCTTGAAGCCAGTCCCCTTGCTGCTCGTAAATATTCAGAAGATTACGAAGCGAAGCTGTCCGATGCGCGGGTTGGTCGATCAATTTTTGAAAGCACACCTCAGCTCGATCGAGCAATCCAGCCTTGAGATAGTCCTCACCCAATGCAAACTGGGCCTGCTGATGCAGCAATGCCGGTAATTCTGGTCGCTGCATGATGGCTTCATGGACATGAATGGCACGATCTACTTCCCCCCGACGGCGGTATAAGTGACCTAACGCCAACTGGGTTTCGACCGTTTCCGTATCCGCCTCTGCCAAGCCACGCAAAACCTCCAGAGCTTTATCCTGCTGCTCATTAAGCAAATGATTCAAGCCAGCAAAATATTGCGGACTCATGCGCTCGCTGCGTAATGTCGACTTTGCTCGACCCAGACTTCTCCACACGTGCCCGGCAGCCCAACCTGCGGCGGCAGCTAACATCAGGGCCAGCCAAAAATCGACCGGAAATTCACTAAACATTATTTTTCCAGTTGTGTACCGGTAGCGGCACGTACCTTGGCCTCGGAAATCTTCAGAGCACGCCTTAATCGACCTCGCTCAGTTAACAATTCGGTGATCCATGCAATGCGCAACATGACACCAATGAGCAGCCCCATAGCCAAGACAATGACGAGTACCAAACCCTGGCGTAACTGTAATTGCAGCACACCCAATTCCAGCAGCATCGGTTGCGGATTCAATGCCACCAGCAACATCGCCAGCACACTGACCAATAGCAATAATGAAATAAATCTTGTACGGCTCATGACAGCGCAGTGTACGTTGCTGGATGTAAAAGCAGAAGACAAACAAAAGGCGGATTCAGATTGCTCTGAACCCGCCTAAAAATTTGATTCAGGATTAATTTGAACGTTTTTGCTCAGTCCCTAATAGGCAAGCCGGCACTGGCATCCACACGTTCACGCAACTCTTTGCCCGGTTTAAAGTGTGGTACGTATTTACCAGATAAGGCCACCGCATCACCCGTTTTAGGGTTTCGACCCTGACGTGCTGGACGATAGTGCAACGAAAAGCTACCAAATCCGCGTATTTCAATACGCTCGCCTTCAGCCAAAGCATCACCCATTATTTCCAATACTTGCTTTACCGCCAACTCAACGTCCTTGGTAGGCAAGTGTTTCTGTTTAGCCGCTAGCAGCTCGATCAGTTCTGACTTGGTCATAGGTTGGGTCGCCTTACGCTTGCTATCTGATGGTCATCAGTGCACCGGTGTTCTGGCTATCGTTCCGGGAAAGAGCGACAGCCAGATACCGTATTACCGATTAATTATCCTGACCCGAAATATGTTCCTTCAACAGGTCACCGAGGCTAGTACCACTTGAAGAATCGCTGCGATAGCTTTGCATCGCCTCGGCTTCTTCATGCATGTCCTTCGCCTTAATCGACAGAGCGATAGTACGCGACTTACGATCCACGCCCGTGAATTTGGCTTCGACTTCGTCATCCACCTTCAGCAAGGTGCGTGCATCTTCAACACGATCACGTGACAGTTCTGAAGCACGCAAATGACCATCCACACCACCACCCAGATCGATGATAGCGCCCTTGGCATCCACTTCACGAACCTTGCCGGTCACGATAGTGCCCTTTGGATGTTCGGCGATCCAAGTTGAGAATGGATCTTTAGCCAGTTGCTTGATACCCAGCGAGATACGTTCACGCTCAGGATCAATCGCCAGGACCATGGCATCCACTGTCTGGCCTTTCTGGTAGCTTCGTACCGCCTCTTCACCCGGAATATCCCAAGAGATATCCGAAAGGTGAATCAAGCCATCGATACCGCCATTGAGACCAATGAAAATACCGAAGTCGGTGATCGATTTGATCTGACCGCTGACATGATCGCCACGATTGAATGCATCGCCAAAGTCCTTCCAAGGATTGGTCTGGCACTGTTTGAGACCCAAGGAAATACGACGACGCTCTTCGTCGATATCCAGCACCATAACTTCCACTTCCTGACCGACGTGTACGACCTTAGCAGGTGCGACATTCTTGTTAGTCCAGTCCATTTCAGAGACGTGTACCAGACCTTCTACACCCTCTTCGATTTCAACGAAGCAACCGTAGTCGGCAATGTTGGTGACCTTACCAAAGATGCGCGTATTGGCAGGGTAGCGACGAGCAATGTTTTCCCATGGATCGCTGCCCAACTGCTTAATACCCAAGCTTACGCGCTGACGCTCACGATCAAACTTGAGAATACGCACGTCGATTTCCTGACCCACCTGCACCACTTCGGAAGGATGCTTAACGCGCTTCCAAGCCATATCAGTGATATGTAACAAACCGTCAATGCCACCCAAATCAACGAAGGCACCGTAATCGGTGAGGTTCTTGATCGTACCGCGCACCATCGCGCCTTCTTGCAGTTTTTCCAGCATCTCAGAACGCTCAGCGCTGTATTCCTGCTCAACAACTGCGCGGCGGGAAACCACAACGTTATTACGCTTCTGATCGAGCTTGATGATCTTAAACTCATGAACCTTGCCTTCCAGGTAGCTTGGATCACGCACAGGGCGCACATCCACTAATGAACCCGGTAAGAAGGCACGCACGAAATCAATTTCCACCGTAAAGCCGCCTTTGACGCGACCATTAACCAGGCCTTTGATGATTTCCTGCTTCTCGAATGCTTGCTCCAGACGTGTCCAAGTGCGGGCTCGCTTGGCTTTCTCGCGCGACAGGCGCGTTTCGCCCGAGCCGTCTTCCATGCTTTCGAGGGCAACTTCAACTTCGTCACCCACATTGACTTCCACTTCGCCGGACTCGTTCTTGAACTGAGCCACGTCGATCACGGCTTCACTCTTCAGCCCTGCATTGATAATAACCACTGCATCACTGACAGCAACAACCACACCAGTGAGAATTGCACCGGGCTTGATCGCCTGGGTAGCAAAACTCTCTTCCAACATTTGGGCAAAACTTTCTGACATGTGAACTCTTGGGCAAAACCCGCAATTTTCCCAGGCCCACATCCGACTGAACCAGGGGTAGTTAAAATCACCACGCATCCTGCATGATGTGTAAAAAATCGTTCTACTTCGAAATTGCCGGCGCGGGCTAGGCGTCTCGATCCCGTGTCAGGGAGAGCAGGCAGAAATCAGCGAAGCAAGTGACGAGCTTTCGCCAAGGCCAGTACCGCGTTCTCAACCTGCTCAATGCTCAAACCGGTGCTGTCCAGCAACTCGGCATCATTGGCAGGTCTCAGGGGTGACACTTCACGATTCGCATCGCGATGATCACGCTCGGCCAGCTCCTGTGAAAGGGCGGCAAGGCTAACATCGAAACCCTTGTCCTTCAACTGCTTATAACGTCGCCGTGCCCGTTCGTCAGGGCTAGCGGTCAGAAAAATCTTCAACGGAGCGTCCGGGAAAATAACCGTACCCATGTCCCTGCCGTCTGCCACCAACCCTGGCCCCTGAGCAAATTGCTGCTGTCGGGCGGTCAGCGCCGCGCGCACACGGGGCATCGCGGCGACACGGGAGGCGCCTTCGCCAGCCGTTTCGGTACGGATTTCTCTGCTAACTTCTTCATTTTCAAGCCAAATCTGCTCTTCCCCTGCCGCATCGGCAGAAAACCGGATCAGCGCAGTTGCAGCCAGCTCGGCATGACCGGCCTCATCGTGCAGCCCCAAACCACATCGAGCGCCAGCCAACGCCACCAGCCGATACAGCGCCCCGCTATCAAGCAAATGCCAACCCAGCTTTTGCGCCACACGTCGCGCCAACGTGCCCTTACCGGAGCCGCTGGGACCATCAATGGTGAGAACCGGAACTACGCTCATGAATCCTGCCAACTCAAAACTAACCAGCGGGCAGTGTAAGGGATGGGTTCACCGTACGCATTAGACCGCAGGCAACACGTCATCGCGCAATGCCATGAAATTTATCGAAGTACTCAGGAAACGTCTTGGCGACGCACTTAGGATCATTAATGCGTATCGGCACACCACCGAGTGCAACCAATGAAAAACACATCGCCATGCGATGATCATCATAAGTATCGATGACGGCACTAGCAGTGAGTTGCGCAGGTGGCGTGATACGCAACCAGTCACTGCCCTCTTCAACCACAGCGCCGACTTTACGAAGCTCCGTCGCCATCGCAGCAATGCGATCCGTTTCTTTGACGCGCCAGCTACCTATATTGGTGAGGCGTGACGGGCCGTCACAGAACAATGCCGCCACCGCCAAGGTCATCGCCGCATCGGGAATATGATTGAAATCCATATCAAATGCTCGCAACTTACCATGCGTCGGCGCGGCAGCCTCAATCCAGTTATCGCCCATCCTGATCCGAGCACCCAACTGCTGTAGCGTTTCAGCAAAAGCCACATCACCTTGAATGCTATTTCGCCCCACGCCCTCCACCCGCACCGGCCCACCCGCAATTGCACCAGCAGCTAGAAAATAAGATGCCGAAGAGGCATCCCCCTCAACGTACACAGTACCAGGTGAACGATATTTCTGACCTCCTGCTATCGTTAAACGACTCCATCCACCTGAATGATTCACCTTCACGCCAAAGTGCCGCATCAAATTTATCGTTATTTCGATGTAAGGCTTCGAGATCAACTCACCCGTCACTTCTATGCTGATACCGGCCCCCATTCGTTCTTTCATCAATGGGAGGGCCATCAGCAAGGCTGTTAGGAACTGACTTGAGACGTTGCCTCTAACAAATACCTTATTGTTCTCAGGAGAGTGAATCATGGCGGGTCGTATATAAAGAGGCGGGAACCCTTCCCTGTTCTGATATTGGATATTTGCCCCTAACTGTCGTAATGCATCCACCAGGTCACCGATTGGTCGTTCCTGCATACGTGCCACGCCTGAAAGCAGGTATTCCCCACCTGACAAGGCAAGTGCCGCAGTCAATGGACGAAAAGCGGTACCAGCATTGCCGAGAGATAGATATACGGCAGCACCTTTATTAGGAAAGCCGTGTGGCACACCGGTTACCTGATAATCATAATCACCGGTTTTTTCAATAGGAACACCTAACTGACGCAGCGCTTGGAGCATCATCTGAGTATCGTCAGAAGCCAGTAAGTCACGAATCTCCGTCACTCCTTCAGACAATGCCGCCAGCAGCAGCGTTCTGTTCGAAATGCTCTTTGAGCCAGGCAGTCGTATCGTGCCTTGGGCTTGATGAAGTGGAGGAAGATCGAGAAATTCCATCGTGTATTACTTTATAGCTAACGCCAGTGCCGACAACATCCGCGCATTTTCTTGCTCGGTACCGATGGTGATACGTAACTGTGTGGGCAAGCCATACCCTGCTACCGGACGAACAATCACGCCCTGACGTAACATCGCTTCGTTGACTAAGGCCCCAGCACGCGCACAATCAATCAACACAAAATTTCCTTGCGATGGATAAACCCGTAGTCCCAACGCCTGGATACCGCCAAGCACTTGCTGCATGCCATGTGCGTTAAGCTCGATAGATTGTTTTAAATGATCAGCATCCTCAAGCGCAGCCGTTGCTGCCGCAAGAGCGATTGAGCTCACATTGAATGGCTGACGCACACGATTGAGCACAGCAGCAACACTTGGATGCGATAATGCATAACCCACGCGTAACCCAGCCAGCCCATAAGCTTTAGAAAATGTGCGGGTCACGACGAGATTATCAAACTCATCAATCCATTGACTGGCATCTGGAAACTCGTTGTGCTGCACATATTCAATGTATGCTTCATCTACTACGACCAAAATATCCTTTGGCACGGATGCGATAAAAGCCTTCAGCGCATCAGCAGTCACCCAGGTACCGGTCGGATTATTTGGATTAGCAACAAAAATCAATCGAGTTCGTTCGTTGATTAGGCGTGACATCCCCTGCAAATCATGACCTAGCGCCATAGCATGTGTATTTGGATAGGCAGCCGCCACGCGCGCTGTCGCACCCGCGGCTTGTACCGCAATGGGATAAATCGCAAAACAATACTGTGAATAGACCGCCTCTACAGCAGGACTTAGAAAAGCCTCTGCCAGCATGACAAGTACATCATTAGAACCATTACCAAGAGTAATGTGATCTACGCTGCAGGCATATTTTTTAGCAAGAGCCTGTTTAAGTTCGAAACCATTACCATCCGGATAGAGCCCAATACCCTGCAAAGCATTCGCCATGGCACTGCGTGCCTTGGGCCCTGGGCCCAATGGATTTTCGTTAGAGGCTAGCTTGATACTGTCTGTGATGCCGTACTCACGCTCCAATTCAGACAGTGGCTTACCTGGAACATAAGGCGCAATGGCTCGCACGGGCGCTGCCGCAAGTTCAAGTGCATTAAACGTCATGGCAAGTTTCCGGTAGCAATGATCGACTCCACATCAAGTCGAACATTATTGGTGCGACAGCAGGTATTGCATCTAATTACAGCACCGCAGCAGGATACGAACCGAGCACTTTAAATAGCGAGGAATGCTGCTTGAGTTCTTCCAAAGCAGAGCGCAATGGCTCGGTATCTACATGCCCTTCGACATCCATAAAAAACACGTAATCCCACTTCTTACGACGTGAGGGACGCGACTCAATACGACTCATGCTGATTTGATTACGGGCCAACGGTTCCAACAATCGATGCAACGTACCCGGTGACTGCGTATCTCCCGATGACACCATTAAAGTGGTTTTATCGTGGCCGCTCGGGGCAAATGAGTGCCGACCCAGCACAATGAAACGTGTCGTGTTATCGGCACGATCCTCGATTTCAGGCGCGATGATCGCCAAATTGTAAATCTCAGCAGCTATCTTACCGGCAATCGCAGCCGTGCCATCTTCATCACGAGCACGCCGGGCCGCTTCTGAATTACTCACCACAGGAATCAGCTCCGCCTTCGGCAGATGTTCACGTAACCACTGCTGACACTGAGACAACGACTGGGGGTGCGAACAAATACGCTTGATCTGTTTCAAACCCTTCATCTTGCCCATCAAATTCTGATGCACACGCAATTCAATCTCACCACAAATCTTCAATGTGGTATTCATGAACATATCGATGGCAAATTCCACCACGCCACCCGTGGAATTTTCGATAGGCACCACGCCAAAATCAGTGTGCCCCATCTCAACTTCATGAAACACTTCTGGTATTGAGGACAACGACACGCCACGTACCGAATGTCCAAAATGCTTATATACCGCCTGTTGGGTAAACGTACCTTCAGGCCCGAGAAAACCGACTTTCAACGGTTCCTGCTGCGCCAAACAGACAGACATGATTTCACGAAATAGTCGCGCTACTTCCTCATCGCGCAACGGCCCTTTGTTGCTTTCAATCACACGACGCAAAACTTGAGACTCACGCTCGGGACGATACAACTCTGCGCTCGTGAGATTTTCATGTTGACGTTTAGATTGCCCAACCAACTGCGCAAGACGAGCCCGTTCACTGAGCAAGTCCAGCAGTTGATCATCAATGCCATCGATATGCGATCGGATTTCACTGAGTGGCGGCAAAGCTGACTGAGCCTGCACAGGCTTTACAGACAGACCCAAGCCACGACCCTTGTTACCGGATCGACGACTGACTGTTTTTGCTTTACCAGTTGCCACGTGTCTTTACTCGCTCAGAGAACGCGCACTGATAATACACCAGGAATGGCGCGTAACTGCTGCACCACTGATTCTGGTATCGACGCACCGTCTACATCCATCAGACTGTAGGCTAGATCACCACGGGACTTATTCAGTAAGTCAGCAATGTTAAGACTGGCACTGGCTAGCGCACTGGAAATCTGCCCCACCATGTTTGGCACGTTCTCATTGGCAATGGCCAAACGCACCGAATTTTGGGTGCGTGGCAAGACCGCCTCAGGAAAATTTACAGCATTACGTACATTGCCGTGCTCCAAAAACTCCCGCAAGGTATCAGCCACCATAATGGCGCAATTCTCTTCAGCCTCATGGGTTGAAGCGCCGAGATGTGGCAAGGCAATAATCTTGGGATGATCCTTCACGGCATTGGTCGGAAAATCGCAGACATAGGCACCCATATGACCGCCATCTAAAGCAGCAATCATCGCCGCTTCATCAACGATCCCCGCACGTGAAAAATTCAAAATAACACTGCCTTTACGCATCAATTTCAGCCGCGCTGCATTGACCATACCCTTGGTAGCATCCATCAAGGGCACATGAACGGTCACCATGTCACAACGGGCGAATAAATCATCCAATGACAACGCCTGCTCCACGCCAGAAGACAACTGCCAGGCACGCTGTACGGTGATAGCCGGATCAAACCCTAACACCTTCATGCCCAACAAGTGCGCAGCATTGGCAACTTCGACACCGATGGCACCCAAACCCACCACACCCAAAGTGCGACCAGGCAATTCATAACCCACGTATTTTTTCTTACCCTTTTCTACCGCTTCTTCTAACGCGTGATCATCACCTTGTAAGCCACGGGTGTAACCCCACGCCTGACAAATATTACGCGCAGCTAAAAACATGCCGGCGATTACCAACTCTTTTACTGCATTGGCATTAGCACCCGGTGCGTTGAATACCGGTACACCGCGCTTAGATAACTTAGCGACAGGAATGTTGTTGGTTCCAGCACCGGCTCGACCAATTGCTATAACACTCGATGGGATTTCCATACTGTGCATGTCCGCTGAACGCACCATCACCGCATCAGGATGGCCAATTTCCGAGGCCACTTCATATTTATCACGCGGTAGACGCTCCAAACCCCTTACCGAAATATTATTCAATGTCAGAATCTTGTACGACATGTGTGCTCAATCTATTTTTATGTTGATCCGACCTTGCCACTTTTCAGGGGAAGGCACTGCAATTTAATTTATCGATTCTTAGCTTCGAACTCTTTCATGTAAGCCACTAGTGCCTGCACGCCTTCAATCGGCATCGCATTGTAAATACTGGCACGAATACCCCCCACCGAACGATGGCCCTTCAATTGCAGCATGCCTTGAGCTTGTGCGCCTTTCAGGAAAGCCTCATCCAAGGCTTCACTACTGGTCTTAAAGGGTACATTCATCAGTGAACGATCTTCACGTGCCACCGGACTGATGTAAAACGGGCTGTTATCCAAGTAATCATAAATCAGTGCCGCTTTGTTACGGTTGTACTCGGCAATGGCGGTCAATCCACCCTGTTTTTTCAGCCACTGGAACACCAACCCTGCAATGTACACACTGTAAGTCGGTGGCGTGTTGTACATGGAATCGTTATCGGCCTGTTGCTTATAGTCGAAAGCAGAAGGCGTGATGGGCAAGGCATTGCCAATCAAATCGTCACGCACAATCACAATAGTCAAACCGGCAGGGCCGATATTCTTTTGTGCACCGCCATAAATTAAACCGTACTTCGACACATCAATCGGTCGCGACAAAATATTTGATGACATATCTGCAACCAAGGGCACATCACCGGTATCTGGCGTGAAGTGATATTCAACGCCACCAATCGTTTCATTGCTGCAAATGTGCACATAGGCTGCATTAGGGTCCAACTTCCAAGTGTCACGCTTTGGCACGCTGGTGAAACTATTGGCTTCCGAAGTCGCGGCTACATTCACAGTGCAGTACTTCTTGGCTTCTTTAATGGACTTCTTCGACCACTCACCCGTATTGATGTAGTCGGCACTGGTTTTGCCACGCAGCAAATTCATCGGAATGATGGCATTTTCACCAATGGCGCCACCCTGCATGAACAGCACTTTGTAGTTGGCAGGAATGGCCATCAATTCGCGTAAATCAGCCTCAGCCTGAGCATGAATAGAGATGAACTCTTTACCTCGATGACTCATTTCCATCACCGACATCCCAGTACCGCGCCAGTCACACATTTCTGCCGCCGCTTGCTGCAGAACCTCAAGGGGCAATACGGCAGGACCGGCACTGAAATTGAATACGCGCTTCATCGCTGACTCACCTTTTATAAGTGTAAATGTAAGCCGCGCAGTGTACGGGATTTGCCCCAGGGTTTCAGCCCGTTAAGCCGATACAGCCGCATCAGGCAAACGCCGGTAGGCAAGAACCGAGGCCAATTTATTTTCAGCCAGGCTGGGCACCATCGAGATACCGCCAATGGTCGGCGTCGCGCACAAATCGACTGCGCTCATGTAACCGGGCAGCAGAACCGCCCCCAACCCGATATCGGGCAATAAACTCGACTTCTGCCTGATCAGCGCCCAGCACCTTCGCCTCGACCACCTTCAACCCCAACCAAACGCAGTCAGGCTCGAAGGAAACGGACTCCGGTCGGGTGGAGGGATGCCAACTAGCCAACAAATAGGGCTCATTGCGCAACACAAACGCGCTGTACCGCGACCGCATCAAGGCCTCCGCGGTGGGCGCTACGGCACCGGCATGCCAACGACCGCAGCAAGACGGGTATGGGTTTTGCGAACCACAGGGACACTTCGATTCAGGCTGCACCTTGGACATGAATTTCCTCATTGTCAGGCCGCCAGATCGGATACTTGGCCATTACTGTTTCAAACAAAATGGACGACTCCCAACCAGATAGCCAACGCTGCAAAGCAGGCATGGGTAACGCGGCAAACCCCAACGGATCCGCATGAGCAAATTGCCGGATAAAGGGAAATACCGCAACATCAACCAAGGTCTCGACCGCACCCAATAAAAAGGCGTGTTCTCGTAACCGATCTTCAAGTTGAACCAACCATGAAACCGCCTCAGCCCGATGATCTTGATTCTGCCCATCGACATAACGATTCGGATATTTCATGCGATCAAGGTGGTATTTAAACGGTCCATCGTTAACCTCAATCAAACTCATCGTCATCGCACGTAACGACTCATCCTTCACCAACCAATGCCTTGGATCATGTTGCCCTAGGGCCCAACGCATAATATCGAGACTTTGATCAATAACCTGCCCTTCAGGTAACACCAAAACCGGCACCGTTGCCTTGGGTGATACCTCAAGTAAGGCCGTAGGCTTATCCTTTAGCGCCACCTCACGAAGAGCATAGCGAACAGTTGATACCGCCAAGGCCATGCGCGCTCTTATGGCATACGGACAACGACGAAAGCTATACAGGATTGGCACAGACGTAGCCACACTCACCAGAAAATTCCCCTGCTAATATGGATTTAAATTGAGCCTACAGCATACTGCTTTGGACACACAGCGTCGCATGCGACCGCTTCTTCATGAAATAAAAAGTGGCCAAGCCAATTTACCACTCGATATAAACAGCATGAAATAAACAACATAAACGGCCGTACCCAACTCATGCTCATGCTCACGGTCATGACATCGGCGGCGATCTCCGTTATTTAGGACTCGCCGCAACGATTAAACCAACGAGAAGATACGTCTAAATAATGTTATTTCTTAATAGTGTCTAACGGAAACGGTTTTGCCCAAAGATAACCTTGGCCCATCTGACAGCCCAACCGCTGCAAGGCCTTTGCCTGCGCTTCGGTTTCAATACCCTCGGCCACAATTGTTAATTGACAAGCCTTCGCCATCGCAATCAATGCTCTGCACATCGAACCGCCTTTACTGACCAGCTTTTTTTCTTTTGAAGCGAACCATAAATTAACCAACGATTTATTAGACCGGTCACCCTTTTCAAGCAAGGTATCTAATTGCTGAACAAATTGACGATCGATCTTAAGCACATCAAATGGCAGTGACTGTAAGTGCGCCAACGAAGCGTACCCCGTGCCGAAATCGTCAATCGCCAATTTGAAGCCCAGAGACTTAAACTGATTGATCACATTACGGGCAGGACTGCCAGGATCAATCTGAGCACTTTCTGTAATTTCTAAACAGATACGCCCCGGATCAACACCAGCGCGGCGTACAATTTCAATGAACGTATCCGCCAGATCCGGCTGCAAGAGTTGCCGTACCGATACATTGATAGAAAGGTAAACCTCAGAGTGCTGCTGCTCTGGTCGAGCGAGGAATTGCACGCCGGCTTCCAACATCTCCTTACCAATACGATGTATGAGCCCGACCCGCTCCGCTTCAGCGATACACTCCAGTACAGGGACACTGGCCAGTTGGGCGTCATTCAAGCGGAATAACAACTCGTAACCAACTATCTTTTGATCGGAAAGTCGCACGATCGGCTGGGCATGAGGATAGAGATTCCTGGCATCCAATGCCGCCTCGATGCGCATCGGTAGACCGCGTTTCTTGATCGACCTTAGAGCACGCTCAGCATCAACCAAAAGCGTATGGCCACCCCCGCAATGCTTTGACTCGCGAACCGCTTCGTCGGCTTCGAAGATCAAGGTTTCGATATCGCGCATCTCGGGCGTAACGGCAATCACACCGGCCGAAAAATTAACCGGCAACTGATGACCCGCTATCTTGACACCCTCGGCCAAGACCTGACGCAACACCTGCAATTGCCGGATGGCCACTTCCGTGGAGACCGGCAACAACGTCACAAACTCATCGCCACCAAAGCGGGCTAACAACTGCGCGTCTTTCAACGTCGCTTGAATCTTATCGCACACATTACGCAGCAACTGATCGGCATCGAGATGACCGAAGGCATCATTGAATCCCTTGAAAGAATCAAGATCAATGAATACCAGTGATAATGGAGTCTGAGTCGATAAATGAGACTCAATAACCGTACCCACTTCTGACATCAACCCGTAACGATTACGCAATTGAGTCAGAGCATCATAATTCGCGCGATAGCGGTTTGTTTCATCAGTGCGATGACGCTGAGTGGCAATGGTCGCCAAATGTGTAAATTGATCGACAATCTGCAAGTCCGCAACGGTAGGGACACGCACCTTCGGGTGATACATTCCAAACACACCAAGTAACCCATCATCAGCATAGGACAGTAGAGGTGACGACCACGCCGAACGAATATCATAGGCACGACACAAATCATGAAACCCGTCCCATAGCGGGTCAATAAATACATCTTCGGAAATCACACGTTCTTTACGCCATGCGCAGGTTCCGCAACTCCCCGCCTTAGCGCTAGGCACCAAACCGTCCACAATGTCAGCGAAGGAACTGGGTAATTGACCGTAGCCGCCACGACGCAGTTTTTTAATGGCCGGGTCGTAATACAAAATAGAGGCCTTCATGCCAGGAATGTGACGCTCGGCGAATGCGGCAATCGCACTAAGCGTTTCACGCAAGGGGGCGCCCTTAGCAATCAGCTCGAGTACTTCCCGTTGCCCGATTAGCATTGCCTCAGCAGGTATAGCCTCATTTAAATTGATTAAATGTTCGTTTGCTTTAGCCATAAGCATCAATTCACCAAACCTCTTAAGGAAGATTGACTCTAGAATCGGCCTTGGGCAATAAAAACTTAAGTAGAGACTATGTGAACGACCTCACTCTTGTAAACACAACATAAATAAAATTAAAAATTTGGCAAGATCGGGAGCATGAAAAGATAAAGACGGCCGAACAATACCCTACGCCAAACTAAAGTGACTCACACCGTGGAACCTGAGCACCCCTCTATCCCCTAACAGAATTTAACTGCATCGCTACCTTTAGTCTGGGACTGGCCGAAGATCGCCGCCGCTGCAATGACGGAGACAATGACCGCCTGCGGTACGAGGTAGCGGCTTTCTAAATTGGGCAACAATAGGTAACGCAAGACGACCGACACTGCACACACCACCATCAAGCCGACTTGATAGCGTAATTTAACGGCCATCAACGCCAACAGCATAAAGGGAATAAGCAAGGCCACATCGGGCATTAAAAGATTTTGGATTAATGCATCGCCATAACTACTACGGCCGGTATTCTGTAAAACCAAGTCCATCAACTGATCGTGTGGAAACCCCATCAGCGAAATCGCCCAATAGGTACCCAACATGGCCAGTCCGACAAGGATCGTGAATACGGTGGACGCTTGTTTCTGCCACCACGTCAGCATTAACAATAAACCGCCTAACAACAAACAGTCGGTACGCGTTGCAACAGAGAGAATAAGTAGCGCACCCGGAAAATAACGATAAGAGGTACAGGTTAGTAACCACGTAGCGGTCACCAACCACAACGTACATAACAAATCAGGCGTTCCCATCACTGCCGCATCGGTGATAAAGGGTGTGTACATCACTAAACTGGCTACCAACGTTCGCCACGTTGTAGCAACACCCAAGGCACGTAACCAAAACCACACCATGCCTCCACACAAAAAATAAGCTATCGCCGAGACGGTCGTTGGAGCCTGAACGACACCCACATAAGGAGCCACTAACCTTGCCAAGGCAACAAACAATAACTTAACGGTGTAGAACGGCTCTTGAACTACATAATCCCGATCGGGCATGGTGACGAAATCCACGGGCACACCGGAGGTTGCTTTGAAGGCAGCCGCGTTATCACTGATCAAGTAGGAATAAAAATAAGAATCGAAAGTACGGTTAGGACTGACCAGCACTTTGTAAGTGAAGGCCAGCATCAACACAGTAAATATCAGCAGCGCCAGCCGCTCAGCACGATTCAACATGATGAGATAAACAACATCCGAACTCAGTCAATCGATCAACAGCAACGATCAGTGGATCATGACTCGCTGCTGTCACTGTCACCGTCTACGCCCTCACCGTCAGCCGTTTCACTGCCATCACTGACAATGCGCTCAACACTGACCAGACGCGCGTCTTCATCAATGCGAATCAAACGCACACCTTGCGTATTACGACCGAGAACAGAAATGTCTTTCACCGGTGTTCTAACCAAGGTTCCGTTGGAACTGATCAGCATCAGCTCATCCTCCGGCTTGACTTGCACCGCAGCGACCACGTCACCATTTCGTTCAGTGATCTGCAGGGAGATCACACCTTGACCACCGCGACCATGCACGGGAAATTCAGCCACTTCTGTTAGTTTGCCATAGCCATTAGCCGAAGCAGTTAGGATCAATCCAGCCTCATCCACAACAATCAACGAAATCACTTCGTCGTTTTCAGCAAGGCGGATACCACGCACACCGGCTGCCACACGCCCCATCGGACGTACATCCTCTTCGTTAAATCGAATTGCTTTACCAGTGGCTGTAGACAACATGATGTGCTTACTGCCATCAGTGATGTCCACACCGACCAGATGATCGCCCTCTTCAAGATCGACAGCAATAATACCGGCCTGACGGGGACGCGAGAATGCCTCAAGCGAGGTCTTCTTAACCGTACCCTGACTGGTCACCATGAATACATATTTATCTGCCGAGAACTCATGGATCGGCAACACTGCATTAATGCGCTCACCCTCCGCAAGCGGCAACAGGTTAACAATGGGTTTACCGCGTGCGCCACGGCTGGCCATCGGTAATTGATAGACCTTTAACCAATACAGCTTTCCGGCACTTGAGAAACATAGCAGCGTGTCATGGGTGTGCGCGACGAATAATTTATCGATGAAGTCTTCATCCTTCATCGATGTTGCCGCCTTACCTCGGCCACCACGCTTTTGTGCCTGATAATCCACAAGCGGTTGCGACTTGGCATAACCGCCATGCGACAAGGTCACCACCACATCCTGCGGCTCAATCAAATCTTCCAGTGTTAAATCAGAATGGGTGTGATTAATTTCCGTACGACGGGCATCGGCATAAGTGGTTTTAATCTCCAGCAATTCATCACGAATCACTTGCACCAAGCGTTCAGCACGGGCAAGGATGTCACCAAGATCCTGAATCTTCAGTAACAACTCCTGATACTCAGCAATGATTTTGTCCTGCTCAAGTCCTGTCAGACGATGCAGACGCAGATCCAGAATGGCCTGAGCCTGTGCTTCAGACATCCGGTAACGCTGACCATGCAGACCAAACTCTAGTGGCAAACCATCAGGCCGCGTTGAAATGGCACCCGCTCGCTCCAGCATGGCCGGCACGGCACCACCCGACCAGTCACGACCGATCAAGCCAATCTTCGCTTCCGCAGGTGTTGGCGACGCTTTGATAAGGGCAATAACTTCATCAATGTTAGCCAAGGCAATCGCCTGACCTTCCAACACGTGTGCACGTTCACGCGCCTTACGCAATTCAAACACAGTACGGCGCGTCACCACTTCACGACGATGACGCAGGAACGCATCCAGTACTTCCTTCAGGTTTAGCAGCTTAGGCTGACCGTCTAACAACGCCACCATGTTGATGCCGAACACTGAATCCATCGCTGTGTGCTTGAATAAATTATTCAACACTACGTCCGCGACTTCGCCACGCTTAAGCTCGATGACAATACGCATGCCGTCTTTATCGGACTCATCACGCAATCCATCCGAGGCAATACCTTCGATCACCTTCTCACGCACTAATTCGGCAATGCGCTCAATCAAACGCGCTTTGTTTACCTGATAAGGTAACTCGGTGACCACAATGGTCTGACGGCCTTTCTCATCTTCCTCAATGTTGGTACGCGCGCGCATATACACCCGGCCACGACCAGTGTGATAGGCCTGAGCAATTTCTTGGGTGCCATTGATGATGCCCGCCGTTGGAAAATCGGGAGCGGGAATATGCTGCATTAATTCGGCAATAGTGATAACTGGGTTGTCCAGCAAGGCCACACAAGCATCAATCACTTCACCCAAATTATGCGGGGGAATATTGGTCGCCATACCAACCGCAATACCCGTCTGGCCATTAATCAGCAGGTTCGGGATACGAGCAGGCAACACGGCCGGTTCATGTTCGGATTCGTCATAGTTCGGTGTGAAATCCACCGTTTCCTTGTCGATGTCAGCCAGTAACTCATGCGCCAGCTTGGACATACGCACTTCGGTGTAACGCATCGCAGCAGGAGAATCACCGTCCACCGAGCCGAAATTACCCTGGCCATCTACCAACAAATAACGCATGGAGAACGGCTGTGCCATGCGCACGATGGTGTCATACACAGCAGTATCACCATGAGGATGGTATTTACCGATCACGTCACCGACCACACGGGCCGATTTTTTATAGGGCTTGTTCCAGTCGTTGCTGAGTTCCCGCATAGCAAACAAGACGCGACGATGCACGGGCTTTAAGCCATCTCGCACATCCGGTAATGCACGCCCCACGATCACGCTCATGGCGTAATCCAGATAGGATTGACGCATCTCATCTTCGAGATTGACGTGCAGGATTTCGCTGGCGATTTGAGTCATGGTTAAGCCGAGTTTTCGCTGTGGATGCCGAGTAATGAATGCTGCTTTTCGGTCTTGTCAGATGCCCGTCAAGAGACGCTGGTTATTTGGCTAATTCTAGCACAGAGACAAACCATTTTTGAGCATAAAACCCCTTGTGATTTTCCTTTCATCAGGCCGCCGTCAGACACCGAATCAGGCACACCAAATTTGATCCAGACCGTTATACTTCCAAGCTCCTCCAGTTAGACGCGCCATGAACCCCACCGCCAACCACGACCCTGCCGAAATTGCCCGTTTCGATAGCCTTGCACAGCGCTGGTGGGACGCACATGGCGAGTTTAAGCCGCTGCACATCATGAATCCCGTGCGTGTCGGTTATATCGATCAACGCACCCACTTAAACGGCAAGCATGTGCTGGATGTCGGCTGTGGTGGTGGCCTGCTGTGCGAGGCTATGCATCAACGCGGCGCACAGGTCACGGGCATCGATTTAGGCCAGTCCACCATCGAAGTGGCCACCCTGCACGCACTGGATGCCGGCCTGAATATTCGCTATCTGCGAGAATCAGCGGAACAACATGCCTTACAACACCTTGGTCACTATGACGTGATCACCTGCCTTGAAATGCTGGAACATGTCCCTGATCCGGCAAGCGTGATCAGCACAATTGCAGCCATGCTGAAACCCGGCGGCCACGCGGTGTTTTCCACTTTGAATCGCAATCTAAAATCCTATGCCATGGCCATCCTCGGTGCGGAATACCTACTGAAGTTATTACCCAAAGGCACACACACCTATGCGCAGTTTATTCGTCCTTCCGAACTGTCAGCTTGGGTGCGTGATGCCCATCTGGACTTGCACGACATTACCGGCCTTCAGTTTCATCCTCTGACACACCACTGCTCGCTTGGCAGTAATGTGGAGGTAAATTACCTGATGCATGTCAGCAAGCCTTTGGTCTAACCATGGAACTTATCATCATCTGTTTGGCCTTGTTCACCGGACTGCTGATGGGCTGGTTAGTCGCCCGCCATCAGGCTAATCGGTATGAACAACAACTCACCGCAGAATTGGCCGTTGCCCAAGCCCAAATCAAATCGCAAGAGCAACTCAATCTAGAACGCGAGACGGCATTGCAACTCAGCATGGAACGACTTTCCTCTGTATTTGATACTGTGGCCGGTAGCTCACTACGAGCCAACAGCGAAACGTTTTTACAACTGGCACGGGAACACTTAGGACAACATCAGCAAGCGGCCAACACTGCATTAGGCGAACGTGAAAAAGCGATTGAAACGCTAGTCACGCCAATACGCGAAGCTCTCAGCAAAACCGAACAACAAATTATTCGCATCGAAAAAGAACGGGCTGAAACGTTTGGCGAACTGCGTAAATCACTTGAATTTGTCACGCTTGGCCAACAAGCCTTGCAAAAAGAAACCCGCAATCTTGTTACCGCACTACGCCGACCCGAAGTACGCGGCCAATGGGGCGAATTAACCTTAAAACGACTGGCCGAACTGGCAGGCATGGTCGAACACTGCGACTTCAATGAACAGGTTCATACTAAAACCACTGAAGGGGCGCTGCGTCCCGACATGATCGTCAACATGCCAGATGGTAGGACATTGGTTGTCGATGTAAAAACACCGCTGGATGCCTACCTTGAAGCGGTTGAAGCCAGCACCGATGAAACTCGTCAGAACGCGCTTCAGCGTCATGCAAACATGGTCAGCCAGCGCGTAAAAGAATTATCGGCTAAGAGTTACTGGGCGCAGTTCGAGAAAAGCCCCGACTTTGTGATTCTGTTTATTCCCGGCGATCAATTCCTCAGTGCAGCATTGGCTGAAAATCCAGGCCTGCTTGAAGATGCGATTCGTCAAGACGTGATTATTGCCACGCCTTCTAGCTTGGTGGCCTTACTCAAGGCGGTGGCCTACGGTTGGCGACAAACGGCATTGGCACAAAACGCGCAAATCATTCGTGACTTAGGGGCCGACTTATACAAGCGTCTCAATGTCTTCACCTCCCATCTCAGCAAAGTATCCCGTAACTTGAATGGCAGCGTCGAAGCCTTCAATGCAGCCATGGGCTCGCTTGAACGGCAGGTATTACCGGGTGCACGCAAGTTCACTGAACTGGGCATTCGTCCTGATAAAGAACTGGATTCCATCGAACCCATTGAAGTCTTGGCACGCACACCGACTCAGGCACAACTGGAGGCCCCCACTGAAAAATCATGACAGCACATGTCACCGACTTGATGTCTGAAAGCTGTAGCATGGCCTGTGACCGCCCACAGCCTCCCTCTGTATACGCATGATGCTTGATCAATCTTTTTTAACGCGCGCACTGCCGCCGGGCTCGATGCGGTATTACGCGTGGCTATATTGCCCCGATGCACACCGCGAACCCCTCGCCGCTGTATTCGTGATAGAAAGTGAGTTGAACGACACTGCGCGCGCCAGTCATGACGTGGCACATATTCGACTGCAATGGTGGCGTGAGGAAATTGACAACCTGATCGCAGGCCAAGCACGGCATCCCGCCACGCAAGTGCTGCAACACCATTCACGCAACAGCGATTTCAATTCGTTACATGCCGTTTTACTAAGCAGCGCACAAGAATTGGCTCGAACTACTTTTGAAACCGAAGCAGAACTCTCACGGTATCTACACGGCGGACTTGGTGGACTCATGGCAATGGGGGCGCACTGTTTCACTGAACACCCTTCCCCACAACTGATCGATGCCGCCACGCGACTCGGTGCATTCATCCGACAGGCAGAAATCCTCCGTGACCTGCGTCAAGACCTGCATCACGGTCGCTTATTTATACCTCTCGACGAACTGGATACACTGAATATCGAATACGAATCCCTGCAGTCCAGCGAGTGGCCGCCTGAATTCATTGCACTGATTCAAAGCCGCTGCACACAGCAACTGATGGCACTGAACACCCTTAAGCAAGGCTTGCTCACGGTAGAAAAACAGGCACTTCGCCCACTGCTGGTATTGGCCGAATTGCATGCCGGCCTGATCAGGATGATCAGTCTCGATCCAACACGGTACACCCGCGTACCGCTCGAACTGAGCCCCCTACGTAAACTATGGCTGGCGTGGCGTACTGCACGCAAGCTAGGCTGAAAACACTAAAAATCACGCATTCAGGTGAGTTGCATACTTGGTCTTCAGTGCAACACCCCCTATCATGCGCGACCTTGATTGGCAGTTCGAATCACCATGCAACAATTAACAACCTTTCAACCCGCTGCGGATGCCCTTCGCGGCCGGGTCATCCTGATTACCGGTGCAACCGATGGCATCGGTAAAGCATTGGCGATTGCGGCCGCCACGTTGGGCGCGCAGGTCATTGCACATGGACGCAATCAAAGAAAACTGGAAGCCGTGGCCAATCTGGTCACCGATCCCAACACTCACCCCATGGCCTTGTTACCTCTGGATTTTGAAAAGGCAGGGCCTGCAGAGTACGAGGCGATGGCCGATGCCATCGAAACCAATTTCGGCCGTTTAGATGGACTGGTGCATAACGCCGCCATGCTGGCAGAACGCGCGCCGATTGAGCATCACGATATCCAGAAATGGTTACGCGCCATGCACGTGAACACCAACGCGCCCTTCATTTTGACGCGTCATTGCCTGCCACTGCTTAAAAAATCAGAGGATGCCTCGATAATTTTCAGTAGCTGTGATGTAGCTTCGCAAGCATGCGCGCACTGGGGCCCGTATCTGGTATCCAAGTGGGCCAACGAAGGCATGATGCGAATGTTGGCAGATGAACTGAGCAACACGAAAGTGCGAGTAAACAGTTTCAACCCAGGCATCACCAACACCAAGATTCGTATGCAAGCTTTTTCTGCTGAGAACCGTGATGCATTGGCCAAACCCGAAGACGTTCTGAAAGGCTACTTATTCCTGCTGAGCAACAGCAGCAAGGGCCTCACTGGCCAAGCGCTCAACAGCACTACTTAAAAATCACCGTGCGCGTGCCGTTGAGCAAAATACGGTGCTCAACGTGCCATTTCACGGCACGGGCCAGCACGGCGCATTCCACATCGCGACCGACCGAAGCACAGTCCTCTACGCTCATGGCGTGATCAACGCGGGCCACATCCTGTTCAATGATGGGTCCTTCGTCCAGATCCTGAGTCACGTAGTGAGCCGTAGCGCCAATCAGCTTCACACCTCGATCATGTGCTTGTTGATACGGCTTGGCGCCCTGAAAACTCGGCAGAAAGGAATGATGAATATTGATTGCCCGCTCTTTTAGCTGCACACATAAAGCCGGCGAAAGAATTTGCATGTAGCGCGCTAACACCAACAAATCACAGCGTTCTTCCTGAAACAACTCAACCAGTTTCTGCTCTTGTTTGTCCTTGGTGTCTTTAGTGACTGGCAAGTAATGAAACGGGATGTTATTCGCCGCTGCCAACTGATAAAAATCACGGTGATTGGACACAATGGCTGGAATCTCGATGGGCAACGCACCAATACGATGTCGATACAGCAGATCATTCAAGCAATGACCGAACTTTGATACCAGCAACATGACACGGTGTTTAATCGCTACATCATGAATCGCCCATTGCATATTAAAATGCATGCCGATGGGCTTAAACACCTCACGAATAGCTTCGACTTGAACACTGCGCTCTGGCGCAAAACACACGCGCATGAAAAACAGCTTGTTGGCCTCATCACCAAATTGCGCACTGTCAACAATATTGAATTGACGCTCAAGCAGAAAATTAGCGACCGCCGCCACAATGCCGGTACGGTCAGGACAGGACAAAGTCAAAACGAAACGCTGCATGAAAGCTTCCTGGTCGTCTTACGGGCTATCTCTTAAACCCAGCAGGTCTCGGCCGCGACGCACGATTAGAGCCGCCGCCCTTACCTCGCCGCAGTGCAGCACGCTGCTGCACAGGCCGTACCGCCGCTTGATCGGCAGTTGAGGTCATGGCTTGAGCAGAACGGCGTACTCGCCCCGCGGCACTCAACTCCTTGGCCGTGAGTGTCGGGATCTCACCACTAACGTCACTACCGGCATGACGCGCACCATGACCACGACTTCGATTCATCCGCGTTGGGCGCAGCGCAGGATTCACGGGTACCGATAACTGCGCCAGGCCATATAAATGCTCCATCTGAGCCGGCTTTAACGACACCGAACGGGCGCGCGGCATATCTTTAGTCAAGGTGATCTCACCAAAAGCCACCTGCATCATCCGACTGACCGTCAGATCATGACTAACAAACAAGGCGCGTACTGCAGCGCGTTTATCTGCACGTGGCATCACGACCTTGTACCAAATATTTCCGGATTCACTTTCACCCTCTGGTGCCGTATTACTCACTGAGACTTCTGTGAACTCGATGGTTTCATTATCTAAACGCAACGTCGTTGGTAGCACCGGTGCGGCCGCAACACCACCACGTACATGCACACGCACCATGTAAGTCGTCGGGATTTTTTTCTTCTGACGTGTCAGTGCGTAAGACAAGGTTCCGTCGTTAGTAAACAACAACAAACCACTATCACCCGGATGCATGGGATTAATCGCCACCCAGCGCGAACCGCGCTGCACGGGCAGTCGTTCTTCAACAGACTCATCCACTGTCTCGGGAGCATGATCGGGAGATTGATGATCAGCAGGACGTCGTTCAATCGGCTGCCCTTGCGGTTTGTGATAGGCCAGCACCTGTGCATTCAATACATGATCCAGTCGCTTACCAACGTCGCGACCGTCCAGTTGCACTCGATCACCCACTTCATAACGATCACCGGTCTTGGCAGTAACACCGTTGATCTGAATTCGGCCTTCCAAGATCCAACGTTCCGCCTCGCGACGCGAACCAATGCCGTGCTGCGCTAGAATCTTGTGCAGACGCTCGGACATGAGTTATGCAACCTCGGTTGTGTTGTCACTCACTGCATCATCTGGAACTGCAACCGATTCACCAACTTCAAGATCAGATGCCGAATCAGCAAGTCCTTCTGACTCTGCTGACTCTGCTGACTCTGCTGACTCTGCTGACTCTGATGATTCAGTATCAGCAACACCCTCTGTCTGCTCGGCTTCGGCCTGAGCATCTGCCGATTGTTGATCACTCACTACATCGGCAGTATTGAACTCCAATTGAACACCAATTGTTTCAACGTCCTTCAATTCAGCCAAGGTTGGCAACTCATCAAGACTCTTCAACCCGAAATAATCCAGGAAGTCCTTATTGGTTGCGAGCAACTCAGGACGTCCAGGTACTTCACGATGCCCCACCACGCGAATCCAGTTACGGTCATGCAAGGTGCGCATGATGGTACTGCTGACGGCCACACCACGAATCTCTTCAATCTCACCACGGGTAATGGGCTGTCGATAGGCAATCAATGCCAGTGTTTCAAGCAACGCGCGTGAATACCGTGCTGGACGTTCTTGCCACAGACGCGAAACAAAATCGATGCAGTTACTGCGAATCTGGATACGCCAGCCGCTGGAGACTTCTAGCAACTCAATACCACGCCCTTGATAATCAGCTTGCAAAGCATTCAAGGCAATGACCACTTGCTCAAGACTGGGGCGTTCGCGCTCGTCGAACAATTCAGCCAATTGCTGCGCAGTTAACGGACGACCCGCCGCCAGTAACGCGGCTTCGAACTGGTGTTTCATTTCTAATTCATTCATCAGCGGGTATTCCTACAGTTCACTATAAGTGGCGTTAATTTACTGATGCATCATCAGTCGATGTTTCAGGCGCTACCAACTCAGGCGCTTCCGCAACTACTTCTTCGGAAGGCAAATCACTCAGTTGTGGCTCTGGATCAAGTTCATTCTCATCTTCGAGTTCTGGCTGTGACAACGCTGCTTCATTCTCAGTGTCCGTGGCATCATTACTCAGATCAATATCACCACGCCGTGCAACGGCCTTACGAACGTGCAAGGGGGCATACGGTGCCGCCTGCACGATGTCGAGCAACCCTTCCTTCATCAATTCAAGAATGGAGATAAAGGTCACGGTGACGCCCATGCGGCCTTCTTCAGGCTTAAACAGCCGAATAAATTCGACGAATTCAGAATGTGCCAATATGTCGAGAATTTCAGTCATACGTTGCCGTTGCGACAACCGCTCACGCTGAACGGCGTGGTGCCTGAAATGCTCAGAACGCTGTACCACATCACGAAACGCCTTGAGCATTTCGCTCAGACTGGTTTCAGCCTGCTGACGAACCACTCGGCGCTCGATCACTTCAACGCTGGCCACTACCACATCACGATCCAGACGCTTCAAACGATCGATATCATCCGCAGCTTTCTTAAAGCGTTCGTACTCTTGCAGACGCCGCACCAGCTCCGCACGGGGATCTTCTTCCTCACTGCCGTCTTCAACCTTCGGCCTCGGTAGCAGCATGCGAGACTTAATTTCAGCCAGCATGGCCGCCATCAGCAAATATTCACCTGCCAACTCCAACTGCAGGTTTTCCATGAGATCGATATAGCCCATGTATTGCCGGGTGATTTCAGCAATCGGGATATCCAAAATATCGATGTTCTGTTTACGGATCAGGTACAAGAGAAAATCAAGCGGCCCCTCAAAGGCCTCAAGAAACACCTGCAAAGCATCAGGCGGAATATACAAATCACGCGGCACTTCGGTGTACGGCTCACCATCCACCATTGCGAATGGCATTTCCACTTGCTGAGGCTGGGGCACGGCCGCCACTTCAGCAGACTGTGCTTCTGCAGCTGGTACTTCAGCCGGATCAGCTTCAGGATTGCTCAATACTTCTGCCACGGTAGTTAACTCGGTATTCATCGATAATTCATGCCGATAGCCTGACGCACTTCATCGAGTGTTTGTCGCGCCACTTCGCGCGCCTTTTCACAGCCTTCGGCAATAATGCCGCGCACCAGATCTGCATTTTCTTCATATTCTTGAGCGCGTGCACGAATGGTACTGACTTCGGCTACCACTTTGTCTATCAATGGCTTTTTACATTCCAAACACCCGATGCCCGCAGAGCGACAACCGGTCTGCACCCATTGCAGGGTGTTGTTATCGGAATACACCTTGTGCAGATCCCAAACCGGACAGGCCTCGGGATTACCAGGGTCCGTACGACGCACCCGCGCCGGATCGGTTTGCATGGTGCGTAACTTTTTCGCTACGTTGTCAGGGTCTTCACGTAACCCAATGGTATTGCCATACGACTTGGACATCTTACGTCCGTCCAACCCCGGTACTTTGGGCGTGGAGGTCAACAAAGCTTGAGGCTCAATCAAGATACTGCGGCCCGTGCCTTCAAGATAACCCAACAACCGCTCGCGATCAGCCAGAGTCAGGCGGGTGTTGTCTTCCAACAAAGCTTGCGCCTTATCCAGCGACTCAGCATTACCCTGTTCCTGATATTGCTTACGCAATTCCAAATACACCTTGGCGCGGGTGCCCAAATTTTTCAGCGCCTTATCCACCTTGGTTTCAAAGTCGTTTTCACGACCAAACACAAAGTTAAAACGACGAGCCACTTCACGGGTGATTTCAACGTGAGCCACCTGATCTTCGCCCACCGGGACGAACTGAGGTTTATATAAGAGGATATCGGCGCTTTGCAGCAATGGATAGCCTAAAAAACCGTAAGTCGCTAAATCTTTATCTTTCAACTGCTCTTGTTGATCTTTATAGGTAGGTACGCGTTCCAACCAACTCAGCGGCGTGATCATCGACAACAGCACTTGTAACTCGGAATGCTCCGGAACGCGCGACTGAATAAAAATAGTGCACGCCGCCGGATTCAAGCCCGCCGCCAACCAGTCCACCACCATCTGCCAAACGCGCGCCTCCAACTGCGTGGTGTTTTCATACCCAGTGGTCAGCGCGTGAATATCGGCAATGAAAAAATAGGACTCGTACTGATATTGCAGCTCGACCCAGTTCTTCAATGCACCGTGATAATTGCCTAAATGCAGCTCACCCGAAGGGCGCATGCCTGACAAAATACGGTTGTTGGCGTTTGGTGAACTCAAAACGTAGCCTTTGCAGCGGACGGGTTTCAACCCAGTCACCGCATCCTTAAACAAGTTAAAGTGAAAATCAGACCGCCGATTATAGTGGAGGCCACCGACGGACGCGGCACGAAATACACCCCCGATACCCTGATCGGGAAATTATTCAAAGGGACTGGGGTCGCCCCGCCCACGCCGCAGCACCACCGGAGCCGGTCCTTCGAGGTCGATCACCGTGGTAGGTTCAAAACCACAGTTCCCGCCATCCAACACCGCATCCACCTGATACTTCAGGCGTTCCTGGATGTCCCGAGCGTCGGTCATGGGCAGCTCATCGTTAGGCAATAGCAAAGTGGTGCTCAACAACGGCTCATTTAGTTCAGCCAGCAGCGCCAAGGCCACGGGATGATCGGGAATTCGAATACCGATGGTACGACGACGCTCGTGCTGCAGCCGTTTCGGGGTTTCGCGGGTGGCCAGTAAAATGAAGGTATAGGCACCCGGGGTGTAGGCTTTCAACAACCGATAATGCTGATTACTGACCCTAGCGTAGGTGGCAATTTCTGATAAATCGCGACACACCAAGGTGAAATGATGGTGTTTATCCGTGGCACGGATGCGACTGATGCGCTCTAGCGCGTCTTTATCGCCAATATGACACCCCAGCGCGTAACAGGAATCGGTGGGATACACGATCACTCCCCCCTCGCGAACTAGGTTTGCCGCCTGCTGAATCAAGCGCGACTGGGGATTTTTCGGGTGAATATCGAGGTAGATACTGGGCATCGGCTTCAATTTGTGGACACTGACCGGTTTAAGTGCAAAACATCACGATTCGGTGGGAAGTTGCGCAACTCGACACAGCGCCATGACAGATCACGTATCATACGCGCCCTTTATGGACTCTCGTTAACCGACCCATGCAACTGCTGCTCGACTTCCTACCCGTACTGGCCTTTTTTATCGCCTACAAACTGAAGGGTATATACGTAGCCACCGCGGTCATCATGGCTGCCATGCCGCTGCAGTGCGTTGGGGTCTGGTTCCTTAAGCGCAAGATCAGCCCGATGTTGCTCATTTCCACCGCATTGGTACTGGTATTCGGCTGCGTCACTCTGCTGGTTCACGACAAGGTGTTTATCCAGTGGAAAATGACCGTGCTGGACTGGCTGTTTGCACTGGCCTTCGCCGTTGCGCCCTATTTTGGTGGCCAAACGCTGGTGCAACGCTTAATGGGGGAACAAGTCACACTACCTTCACAGCACTGGCGTACGCTTAACCGCATGTGGATTTGGTATTTCGTGTTTATGGGCGGACTGAACGTCTATGTCATGTACAACTTTGACGAAGCGACTTGGGTGAATTTCAAAATGTTTGGCACCCTAGGACTAACCCTCGCCTTTGTGGTGGTACAAGGCATTTGGCTGACCAGCAAAATGCCGAAAAATGACGATGACTCCACCCCACCATCGGACAAGACACGTTAACGTCTCTTAACCCATGACCAGTCCACGATATGACATGATCCGCGCGCGTTTGGCTGCCGCCTTTAGACCGCTCAGCATGGAACTGACCGATGAAAGTCATTTGCATGCCGGTCATGCGGGGGCTGAGGGAGGGCGCGGCCATTACCGAGTTCGGATCGTCAGTACTGAATTCGATGGCTTGAGATCCATTGCACGCCACCAACTGGTGTATCGTAGCCTTGGCGATCTTATGCAAACTGACATTCATGCCCTGAGCATTACCGCGTACACGCCGGCTGAAGCTCAAGGCATCACTGAATAAAATTCGATTTACAATTGATAACTGCCTTTTTCGATAAATTGCTCATACTGTCTCAACAATACAGAAGGTCCAACATGAAATATCGTTATGCACTTGCGCTCGCTGTTCTTGCCGCCACTGGCTGCTCTAAAAGCAGCGTCGATGTAAAAGATTCAGAATTACTGGCCACCGTAAACGGTGAAAAAATCTCCACCAAGGAATTCGATGCTTTCGTCGCCGCCGTCAGCAATGGCAGCACCACCGCTGACAAATTGACTGCAGAACAACGCACGCAATTGATCGACCGTTTGGTGGGCATGCACATCGCTGCCACCGAAGCTGCAAAGGCCGGTCTGGACAAGCAAGGCGAATCGGCTGCTCAACTCAGCCTATGGCGCAGCAACATCCTCAGCGAAGCCATGACCAAAGACTATCTTGAAAAGAACAAGATCAAAGACGAAGACATCAAGGCCGAATACGACACTCAAGTTGCTGCCATGCCGCGCGAGTATCACGCCAGCCACATTTTGGTGAAGACACAGGAAGAAGCCGATAAGCTGCTGGCTCAGTTGAAAGCCGGCGGTGACTTTGCTGCACTGGCCAAGAAGAACTCACAGGATCCAGGTTCAGCCAAGAATGGCGGCGACCTTGGTTGGTTCTCTCCTGCCAGCATGGTGCCTGAATTCGGCAATGCCGTAAAAGCATTGGAAAACGGCAAGATGTCTGAAACCCCAGTAAAAACTCAGTTCGGTTTCCACATCATCAAACTGCAAGAAAGCCGCGCACCTACACCGCCTGCTTTGGAAGATGTAAAGACCCAAGTGGAATCACTGGTTCGTAACAAAAAGATCGAAGCCTATCTCGCAGGTCTACGTAAGAGCGCCAAGATCACCTTGGCTCCTGCTCCTGCACCAAAGAGTGAAGCGTCTTCATCTGCTGCCGCTGAAGCCGGTGCCGCTCCTGCTGCACCTGTAGCCGAAGCCACCAGCAGCGCTGCTTCAAGCGAAGCCGCGAAGTAATTTAGCTTTACCGCTAATGAATAAGGCACCGGTCGAAAGATCGGTGCCTTTTTTATTAGCTTCTTCTTACTGATAAATACCCACAAGACTTCTTCATCCGTCACTTCATCTGTGCCAAAAAAATATAACCATAGAGCACAGCCTGTGAATCACCGCAGTGTCATGCGTAGATGTACTGACACCGATTACACTCAACTCAGCCTGACTGTGCATTAAAGTGATCAACACCATTTCACTGATCCAATCTGCACGAGGCATTCATGATCCAGCACGTCTCCG
Organism: Pseudomonadota bacterium; assembly: GCA_947454465.1. GTDB lineage: Bacteria > Pseudomonadota > Gammaproteobacteria > Steroidobacterales > Steroidobacteraceae > CAILZL01. The sequence goes on along the minus strand of CANGJP010000005.1, from coordinate 19,214 downwards.
GCGACATCCTGCTCAGCAAGGCACAGGTCATTGCACATGGCGTAGCACCCAAAGACCCCATGAATCAGGGACTGGCGCTATCGTTGCATCAGAAATATCCCGCCATGCATAAAGATTTTCATCACTGGTGTACGCAATACCATGCACAGGCCGGTGAAGCATGGATGTGGGGTAGCAACCATGGTCTGCGTGTGGTGAATCTGCTAACTCAGGAAGGCGGTAATAGCCACGCCACTCATCCCGGACGCGCCACGCTCAAGCACGTGCGCGACAGCCTGAAATCACTGGCCAAGATTGCAAAGCAGGAAGCCTTCAAATCCATCGCGCTGCCCCGTTTGGCTACGGGCGTCGGCGGCCTAGACTGGGAAGCGGTGTTGCCCGTGATTGAAGAACAACTCGGTGACCTCGGCATTCCCATTGTCATCTACAGCGAGTTTCATGCCGGACAGGCGGCGACTGAAAACCTCGGCTAATCAGTAACAGATCCGGTGCTCAGTTTGAGCATCGGATATTTCACCGGGCATGGGGTTGGCATGCGATCCGCCCGCATGCATGCTGAAACAACCGTGAAACAGTACGGCCAATACAGGTAACTTACAGTCCATATTGCATACGCAATGCGTATGCATTCAGGTGCTGTCCTATCTGCACTCCAACCGGCGGCGAAGCAGGTGCCGCACCAAACGCAGTGATTGATGGATTGAGACGATCCACATTCACATTTAGATAATTGAACACCAGCTTGAGATTGGCATTCACATACCAGTTAACGCCTGTCGTCCAGATATTTTGAACGCCGCCCCGCACTCCTTCAGCTGGCGCTGCAAAACCCGCCGTACCTTCGTGATAGTTTAAATCCGTATGACTGTAGCGCACTGCCAGCTCCCATGCTCCCCAGCCGCTCTGTGATGAAAACGGAATAAAGGGCCGAGGATTCATATAAGCGCCCGTGGCCATGTTGTAACGATGACTTTCACCGGTGAGGAGCCAGCCGGCTTGCAGGTAGTAACCATTGAAACGCGGATCAGCCAATATGCTGTAATGCCGGTCTATGCCATACCAGAAATATTCAGATTGAAACAGGATTCCTCGCCAGTTTGCAGCAAGCTCTGCGCCTGTCGCATAGGCATGGTCTGCATCAATGGCACCGGTATCAATCAGCCGCGTACTATCGACTCGCAATTCAGGCTGGTTCCTGAAACGGATACCATAACGGATACCGGTCGCGTCCACGCCTGCATCCGCAGGATGAACGACATAGGTTGCCGATGCGCCCAGATGAATATTGTAGTCAGTGGACGTTGCGGCCAGCGCCGTCACACGCGCAACCCAAGCATTCTGCGAGTCGTACACTTCTGCATCATTTACGGTGCGCCCGGTCAGGGTTAATGCAGACATCCAGCGTGCGCCACTGGCGCGAATGCCCAGCCCAGTACGACCATCAGCACCACCCAGGCTTCGCGACAAATCCGCTGGCGAAGCGCGTTCAATGAACAGTCCGTCCTCGGGCGTAGTGCCATCATCCATATTTGCAGGTGGCGCACCGGCACCGAACTGAATAGTGAATGGAGCAAAACCCACATAGTTAATCCACGCATCGTTAATACGGGTCGGCCCCTCAGTGCCGCTGCCGCCGAGTTCCAGCATCAGTCGATAATTGAAATCACGGTTGATGATGCCTTCCACACCAAACCGGGCGCGACGGAAGTACGCCCCATCACTCAAGTCACGTGCCCCGTTGTTTTCGCGGTTAGGTGTAGTGCCCACCGAACCCCGGCGAAAATCCACAGCCAGTCCATCCGCTGCATTCTGAGCATAGTGAGCGGTATCAGCCTGTATATACGCACGAATCGTCATCGTAGAAAAACCATCCGGAGTCGAAATAGTTGGACGTCCGTAAATCATGCCGACACGGGGCGCATCCTGCGTACTGATCTTTTCGGCCTCCAGTCTTTCCAGCTGCAACCGTTGTGTATCTAGCTGCAATTGCTGTTGTGCAATGGCATCACGTAACTGCTGAATGTCGGCAGGCCGGTCAGCATCTTCAGCCAATACCAGTCCGCCGCTTACCAGGAACACAATGAATGAGCGCAATAAAAATGTTTTATTCATATCTGTAATTCAGTTAGCCGCACCTTTGTAGCATGCACGAAAAGCAAACAGCACGTTCAGACTGCGAGACGCCACATCAAGACTAAGTCGTATGACTCAACAACGCTTGCAGCTGTGACTCATCAATAATCATCACGCCCAGTTCCTGCGCTTTCTGTAATTTGCTGCCCGCTTCCGCGCCCGCCACCACGTAATGGGTTTTCTTTGATACTGAACCGCTGACTTTGCCACCGGCGGCTTCAATCAATTCCTTTGCTTCATCACGGCTTAATGCAGGCAGAGTGCCGGTTAGCACAAAGGTCTTGCCGGCCAGTGGTTTGGGTGATGCATCTGCGTTGCTGCCTGCATGTTCATCCCAGTGAATGCCCGCTGCACGCAATGCGTCCAGCACTTCGCGGTTATGCGGCTGTGCGAAAAACACATGAATACTCTGCGCGACGATGGGGCCGACATCATTCACCAGCAATAACTCCTCCACACTGGCGTGCAGGATGCGATCGAGTGAACCAAAATGTTTTGCCAGGTCTTTGGCTGTGGCTTCACCCACCTGACGGATGCCCAGTGCATATAAAAAGCGGGCCAGCGTGGTTTTTTTACTGGCATTCAATCCATCTACTAAATTTTGTGCGCTCTTTTCACCCATGCGTTCCAGTTGCATGAGCGTAGCCACATCCAGCGTGTACAGGTCGGCCAGTGTTTTTACCCGATCGCTGTCCACCAGTTGATCGACCAGCTTGTCACCCAGACCTTCAATATCCATCGCACGGCGACCGGCAAAATGCAGAATGGCCTGCTTGCGTTGCGCCGAACAATACAGGCCACCAGTACAGCGCCAGTCGGCCTCGCCCATTTCACGCGCAATGTCACTGCCACACACTGGGCAATGACCGTTGAGCTGCTTGAACAGATCAAACGGCGCGCTGCGCTTACCGACTGCAGTGACCTGATCTACTTGATTAACCTGATCTGCCACTACACTGACCACTTCGGGAATGACATCGCCGGCGCGGCGCACAATCACGCGATCACCCACGCGCACATCTTTACGGCGCGTTTCATCTTCATTGTGCAGCGTGGCATTACTGACGGTAGTGCCGCCGACAAACACCGGCTCCAGTTTTGCAACCGGCGTGAGCTTGCCGGTGCGTCCCACCTGAATATCAATGTCCAGCACGCGGGTGATCTGTTCCTGTGCAGGATATTTATGGGCCACAGCCCAGCGCGGTTCACGCGTGACAAAGCCCAAGCGCTGTTGCAGCGCAAGTGAATTGACCTTGTACACCACGCCATCAATATCAAACGGCAAGGCATCGCGCTGGTTGCCTATACGCTGATGAAATTCAATCAATCCTGTTGCGCCCTTCACCACCGCACGCTCCACACACACCGGCAATCCCATCTCTGCCAGTGCATCAAGCACACCGCTATGTGTCGGCGGCACATCCCAGCCCTGCACATCACCCAACCCATAAGCAAAAAAACTCAACGGACGTCTGGCGGCAATACTGGAATCGAGCTGACGCACTGCACCGGCCGCGGCATTGCGTGGATTCACAAAAGTCTTTTCGTTTTTATGTCCAGCGGCAATCAACTCACGCTGACGGGCATTGAGCTGTTCAAACTCATCGCGCCGCATGTACACCTCACCACGCACTTCCAGCACCGGTGCGGACACGTTCTGCAAGCGCAACGGAATCTGTCTGATGGTGCGGATATTCTGCGTGACATCTTCACCCGTCTCGCCATCACCGCGCGTCGCGGCCTGCACCAGCACGCCGTGTTCGTAACGCAGATTAATCGCCAGCCCATCAAATTTTAATTCGCAGGCATATTCAACCGGCGCGGCCGCTGAGGACAGTTCCAGTTCACGGCGCACGCGGGCATCGAAGTGTTCTGCACCGCTGGCTTCAGTATCGGTTTCGGTGCGGATCGACAACATGGGCACGGTGTGTCTGACGGGGGCAAAGCCATCCAGCACTTTGCCCAGTACGCGCTGCGTCGGAGAATCAGCCGTGCGCAATTCGGGATGCTGTGCTTCCAGTGCTTCAAGCTCTCGAAACAGCCGGTCGTACTCGGCATCCGGTAACGCGGGCTGATCGAGTATGTAATAAAGATAGGCGTGGTGATTAAGCTGTTCGCGTAGTAACTGAGCACGCAACTGCGGTGACGACACAACGCTCATGGCGCTTTAGTTAAGTGGAACGAGCCAAGCCGCCCATGAGATGCTGAAAATCCAGCACTTCATCGCGCAAGCGATCCATGATTTGCGCGGTCAACCTACTACCACGCTCATCTTGCAGTAGACCATTGGTGGCATGAGCCAAACGTTGCGCGAAAGACAGCATTTGATCGTATGCAATCAACCCATCTAATGGACCAGGCAGCAGCATAAACAATGTCACGCCAGGAAATTGTTGATCTGACATCAATTCAGGATCGAACGTACCCGGCTCAACCATGCTGGCCAAACTGAATACCGTGCCACCGTCATGCAAGCGATGAAAAATATTGAACTTGCCGTGCTCAACGCGTTCGTTTTTGAGCAACTCCAGCAATTGCACACCGACCACTCGTTCTGGAAAGGCCAGGCGTAATGCAATAATTTTACGGCTCGACACCAGGCCTACTGGCTTGTCACTTTTTTTGGGAGGCGGCGGGCTGACGGACGCCTGCTGCACAGCAGGCGTTACTTTTTCGGAGAGCGTGGGCGCCACAGTGGTGGGCTGAACGACATCTTCAACAACCGCATTAGGATAAGTAGCAACCGGCTCGGTGATCATCGGAACAACCGGTGGCGTCACATCCTGCTGGGGAACAGACGGCGTCACAGTCACTTCAGGGTTAAGCGTAACCGGTTCGATATCTGGGATTGAATCAATCACAGGCTCATCAACGGGAACCTCGATGTGCAATTCATCCATTTCAAAGGGCTCGGTCTCCACAGCAGTAAAGACCGGTTGCACGTCGTCCACTTCTGGTTCGTCGTCATGCAGAAGATGATCAGGCAGGGGTTGAGGCTGGTAGTGATGAATAGCTTGTAATTCTTCTGCAGTAAGACGATCTGAATTTTCGAAATGGCCTTCCTGATTTTGTTTGCGAATATAGGCCGGCACCTCGAACTCATCCTCATCCAGCACGGGTTCGGATTCAGTTGGAAAAACCGGCTGTTCTACTGCGTGGGCATTGGGCGCATCCCAAATCGCAGCCGGAGACTGCGTATCAGCAGTTCGACGCCGACTAAAAAAGTAAATGGCCACAAAGACCACCACACCGGCCAGCAACAGAATGATTCGTAATTGGCTACTGATATTCATCACCGACTCCAACTTCGCCTGCTGCGTTACATCGCAGCCAAACGTACCGCCTCATCGGTATCCACCGCCACCAGACGCGAGACGCCCGCTTCATGCATGGTCACGCCCATCAACTGATCCGCTAATTCCATGGTGACCTTGTTGTGGGTAATGATAATGAACTGCACGTTCTTCGACATTTCACGAACCGTTTCGCAGAAGCGAATATTGTTGTTGTCATCCAACGGTGCGTCCACTTCGTCCAACAGACAGAACGGGGCTGGGTTCAATTCAAAGATTGAGAACACCAACGCCACCGCAGTCAGTGCTTTTTCACCACCGGACAGTTGATTGATGGTGCTATTACGCTTACCAGGTGGACGGGCCATGATGGCCACACCAGCATTGAGCACGTCTTCCCCCGCCAATTCCAGATACGCATGACCACCACCGAACAAGCGTGGGAAGCGTTCTTTCAGTCCAGCATTGACGCGGTCGAAGGTATCTTGGAAGCGCGTGCGCGTTTCTTTTTCGATCTTGCGCATGGCCGTCTCCAGCGTTTCCAGCGCATCGGTCAAATCGGTGTATTGGCGATCAAGGTATTCTTTGCGTTCAGACTGCTCCTTGAATTCATCAATCGCAGCCAGATTGACCTGACCAAGACGTTCAATCTTGCCGGAAATTTCCGCCAGTTCCGCTTCCCATGCCGCAATAGTGGACTCGGGGGGCAGTTGTGATAGCACCTCTTCGAGTATGAACTGCGTAGCAGCAAACTGTTCTTGCAGCGTCTCTAAGCGCACTTTGTTTTCTTGCAAACTCATACGCACTTCATCAAGTTGCTGACGCGCTTCTTCAACACGTCGCTCGGTGGTCATGCGTGCTTCATCCATCGCACGGATAGCTTGCTCAACCGTCTCGACCGCTTCACGCGCTGCAGTGAGTTCTTCATCCAGTGTGATACGACGTTCTAAGAGCTCAGCCAACTGCTCATCAAACTGTGCCAGCGGCATTTCACCTTCAAGCAATTGCGCCTGTAACAATTCGCGACGTTCTTGCAATTGCAGCAACTGCGACTCAATACGATCCAACCCTGCAATGATCGAACCCAAGGCTGAACGCTTCGACTCCAACGAAATAGCATGTTGCTGCGCTTCAGCGCGTTCATCGTGAGCACGACCACGCGCTACTGATAATTCGCTACGCAATGCATCTCGACGTTGATCCAGTTGTTGCCGCTCTTGTTCATGCAACTCCATCTCATCAACTGCCGATTGCAGACGACCACGGGCCGTACTGATTTCTTCATCAGCACGCGCCAACTCGATAGACAACTCTTCGGCTTCCGATTGCAACTTCACGTGACGCTCGCGGGACTGTTCCACCCGCAACTGCAAACCACTAAGCTGTGCTTTCAATTCACTGTTACTGCGATGCAGTTGGTTACGCTCTTGCATGACGTTGTCACGCTGTGCTTCCAGATCGGTCAACGCATTGCGAACCTGTAAGGTTTCCGCCTGTAATTCAGCATGAGTGCGTTCAAGGGTTTGCAGACTATCGCGTAATGCACGTAATTCCTGCTCACGAGCCAAGACCCCAGCATGAGCATCTTGATCGCGACTGACACGCAGCCAATCACGTCCAATCCACACTCCATCGCGCGTGATCACCGATTCACCGGCTTGCAAGCGGCCACGCATTGCCAATGCATCCGCCAATTCGGTCACGACATGCACGCCATGCAACAGTGAGGTCAGTCCCGCAGGGCCTTTCACATGTGCCAGCAAGAGTTCAGCGCTGGCACTGCTGGTACTGACTTGAGATTGAGACAAAAAGCTGACGGTACCGGCAGACAATGTCGTCAGCACGCCGGCAACATCATCCAACTGATCAACACACACCGCTTCCAAATAGGCACCCAGCACGGTTTCAACGGCACGATCCCAGCCATTGCTAACCTGTAATTGCTGTGCCAAACGGGGACGGTTCCCCAATGAATGAACTGACAACCAGTCGGCCACCTTACCTTGAGCCTGACCCAGTGCAGCTTTCTGCAAAGCTTCAAGTGACACCAAGCGACCTTGCGCCTGCTGCAACTCTCGATGACTGACGTCGCTAGCCGCTACCAACTCACGCTGACGGACGCGCAACTGCTCGACGCCACCGACCACGTCCTGCACCTGTGTTTCAAGATGTTCCAAACGCTCACTACCGACCATATCTTGTTGCAACATGGTTTCGATACGCTGAGCAAATTCGTCGATCGATAAATTATCGATCTCTGCCAAGGTACGCTCACGCTGAGCCGTTAGACGACGTAACTGGTTTTCCAATTGTTCAATACGGGCACGTTCAACCTGTGCTTTTTCACTGGCATCACGCGCCTGCACATTGAATTCATTCCAATCTTCCTGCCACGCCTGCATGGCTAAGTCCGCATGCTCCAACGCTTCAGCGGCAGCCGACTCACGTAAACGAGAAGCTTCTAATAACGGCTCTAACTGCGTCACTTCATCTTGCAGTTGCTGAATTTGCTGAGTGTCGCGCTTGGAATGCTCAGACAACTCACTGTAATTACGTTCGGTCTGTTGTAAATCAGTATTCTGACGCTGGCGCAATTCACGGGCATGCTGAATGGATTGCTCGACACGACCAATGTCTGCACTCAAGCCATAGTGACGACCCTGTACCACCGACAATTCATCTGACTTGGTCCGCAACTCTTCACGACCCGTTTCGAGTTGTGCTTCGTGGCTACGAAGTTCGGCAATTACCGCCTGCATCGCCGTATCACGTTGCAACAGTAGATGTTCACGGACTTGCAGATCTTCGCCAATCTGTCGCAACTTCATGGCAAGCAATTGCGCTTGATAAACGCGCTCTTCGCCTTTCAGATTTTGATATCGACGGGCCGTGGCGGCTTGGCGCTGCAAACGGTTCAGTTGCTTATCGACTTCTTCGCGCAAATCATTCAAGCGTTCCAAATTTTCTTTGGTGTGCGAAATACGATTTTCGGTATCACGACGCAATTCTTTGTATTTGGAAATGCCGGCAGCTTCTTCGATAAAGCCACGCAATTCTTCGGGGCGGGCTTCAATCACCCGCGAAATCATGCCCTGTTCGATGATGGCGTAACTGCGCGCCCCTAAACCGGTACCAAGGAACAATTGGGTAATGTCCTTACGACGACAACGGGCGCCATTCAGAAAATAAGCTGACTGGCCGTCGCGTGACACGACTCGTTTGAGCGACACTTCACTGAAACTGGCATACTGACCGGACAATTTGCCGTCGCTGTTATCAAACACCAGCTCGACGGAGGCCGTGCCAACTGGTTTGCGTGAAGCCGATCCGTTAAACACCACGTCCGACATGGACTCGCCACGCAAGTTCTTGGCGGAAATTTCGCCCATCACCCAACGCACGGCATCAATAATGTTGGATTTACCGCAACCATTGGGGCCGACAACCCCGATCAAATTGCTCGGAAAATTGACCGTAGTGGGATCAACAAAGGACTTAAAGCCCGCAAGTTTTATTTTATTCAGGCGCATTGCAGCTGGAGTTCGGCAGTCATAATTGGATGGCTTGGTAGTGTACGGGAAAGCAGCACCCAGACTCCAAAAAAATATTACCCAAAGCGATCTGCATTTAGTACGTAATTGTTATCAAATAGCAACTATACGGCAGGCATCCTGTATGTATAATCGACCACTTGATCGCGCGACCTCTTAGGCCAGCAAGTCATGATGGAGGCACAAAAAATGCCCGCGAAGAAACCAGAAAAAACTAACAAACAAGCCGCTAAGCCAGTTGCTGTCAAAAGCGCTGCTGCAAAGAAAAAACCCATACCTGCAAGCAAAGCCAAGCCTGCTGACAAAACCGTCATCAAGGTCGCAACCAAACCGGCTGCCAAGGCTGCTGTCAAACCTGCCGCCAAAGCCAAACCGATTGCTAAGGTGCTAGCCAACTCAGTAGCAAAACCCGTCAAAAGCGCGGTCAAAACCGTAACGAAACCGGCCAAAGCAGCCGAGCCCGCCACCAAGACAGTTAAAAAAGCTGTCGCAGTGGCCCAACCTAGCGTTCCCGAGACGCCGGTTGCCCAGCCCGTAACGAACAAATCCAGTGGTAAAGCTGCCAAAACCAAGGCACCAGCCACTGCCACCCCAACGCCCGTAGCAGTACCAAAGAAAGGCGTAGCTGCTACACCGTCAGCCCCCATTAGGACGGCGGTTGCAGTGAAGTCTTCTACATCAAAACCCATGAAAGAAGCAGTTTCTATGAATGACGAAGATGCCGAAATGAGCGGCAGCTTCAGCCTACTAGCAGGTCCTCGCAATGTTCAGCCCTACCAGCTGAAGCGTGATGAGGACTACATGAACTCGGCTCAGTTGGACCACTTCCGTACTATTTTGCAGTCTTGGAAAAAAGACCTCATGCAGGAAGTGGATCGCACCGTAATGCACATGCAAGACGAGGCCTCTAACTTCCCCGATCCAAACGATCGCGCCACTCAAGAATCTGAATTCAGTCTCGAGCTGCGCACCCGCGACCGTGAAAGAAAACTGATCCGCAAGATTGAAGAAGCCCTCAACCGGATTGAAGACGGTAGCTACGGTTACTGTGTAGAGACCGGTGAAGAAATCGGCGTGAAGCGTCTAGAAGCGCGTCCGGTTGCCACGCTGTGCGTTGAAGCACAGGAACGACGCGAACGACGTGAACGGCAATACGGCGACCGGGATGACCGTTACCGATAAGCCTTGAAGTTGCACTGGGCAAGGTCAATGGCTTGCCCAGTGGTCTGCTTCATGCCGCTGGTGCGTACCCACCATGACTTATCGTGGACGCTTTGCCCCGTCACCGACAGGCCCGCTTCACCTCGGATCGCTAGTCGCGGCTACCTTTAGTTATCTGCAAGCACGCAAGGCGCAGGGACAGTGGTTACTGCGCATTGAAGACCTAGACCTCCCTCGCACCGTACCTGGTTCTGCCGATCATATTCAGCGAACACTGGAAGCATTCGGCTTGACCTGGGATGAGCCAATTATCTTCCAGAGCCAACGGACTGAAGCGTATGAACAGGCACTGCAATTCTTAATTGACCAGCAGCAAAGCTACCCCTGCAGCTGTACCCGAAGTGAATTACAGGCACTACAACGTAGTGATCTACGCGATCACGATGAATTACGCTACCCAGGCTTGTGCCGTCATGGCCCCATGCATGCACAAGGTCCATTCGCATGGCGATTTCGTGTACCCGCGCAACCCATCTGCTTCACCGATGCATTACAAGGCATGCAGTGCTTGAACCTAGCCGATAGCATTGGCGACTTCGTGATCAAACGACGTGACGGCTGGTTTGCCTATCAACTTGCGGTGGTCGTGGATGATGCCGCACAGGGCATCACCGAAGTAGTGCGGGGCATCGACCTATTGAGTAACACGCCACGCCAAATTGCCCTGCAACACGCTTTACATTTACCCACACCGACTTACCTGCACCTGCCTGTCGTCACAGATGCAACCGGCCATAAATTGAGTAAATCCACTGCCGCCACGTCGGTTGATAACACACGAACTGGCCCCACCCTGTGGCACGTATTGTCCTTACTACTGCAATGTCCACCGCCAGCATTACAGACTGCCACTCTAAATACACTGTGGCAGTGGGCCATTGAGCACTGGAATCCCAATGCCTTAAGACAGATAAGGCAGATTGTTCACCGCGACGACAACACTGAAGGCAAGTCCACGAACTAAACATCGCTATAAATAAAACACATGGCCTAATCACATCACCATCTATAAAAAAACGCCGCACGATTTACATCGCACGGCGTTTTTCAACTTTACAGTTTGGCGAAGTGACTCGCCGCTTATAGGTGATTAAGCATCAACATCGCGCATGGATAGACGCACGCGACCTTGACGATCCACTTCCAACACCTTCACACGCACTACATCGCCTTCATTGAGTTTGTCGCTGACTTTCTCGACACGCTCATTGCTAATTTGCGAAATGTGCACCAAACCATCTTTGCCCGGCAAAATACTAACGAAGGCACCGAAGTCCATCAAGCGAACCACCTTACCCTCATACACACGGCCTACTTCAACATCTGCTGTAATCAATTCGATACGACGTTGAGCTTCTTTACCTGCCATGCCATCAACCGACGCAATCTTCACGGTACCGTCATTGTCGATGTCGATACTGGTGCCAGTTTCTTCAGTAATAGCACGAATTACCGCACCGCCCTTACCAATGACTTCGCGGATCTTTTCTGGATCAATCTTGATGGTGATGATGCTTGGCGCCCATTCGGACATGCTGGCACGTGAAGCGGACAATACCTTGTTCATTTCATCCAAAATGTGCAAGCGACCGGCCTTGGCCTGAGTCAAAGCCACGTCCATAATTTCTTTGGTGATACCGTTAATTTTGATATCCATTTGCAGCGCGGTCACGCCATCCGCCGTACCCGCCACCTTGAAATCCATATCACCGAGATGATCTTCATCACCGAGAATATCGGTCAACACCGAGAAGCGATCGCCTTCTTTCACCAGGCCCATGGCAACACCGGCTACCGGTGCCTTCAGGGGCACACCCGCATCCATCAATGCCAAGCTGCTGCCGCACACAGAGGCCATCGAACTGGAACCATTTGATTCGAGAATTTCTGACACGATACGGATGACATACGGAAACTTTTCCATGTCCGGCAACACGGCACTAATACCGCGACGCGCCAGATTACCGTGACCAATTTCACGACGCTTTGGTGAGCCGATCATGCCGGTTTCACCGACACTGAACGGAGGGAAGTTATAATGCAACATGAACGGCTCTTTACGTTCGCCGGTTATGGCATCAATCAACTGTGCATCTTTTCCAGTGCCCAATGTCGTGACGACCAGTGCCTGAGTTTCACCACGGGTGAACAACGCTGAACCATGAGTACGTGGCAGCACACCAGTACGTATAGTGATAGGACGTACGGTCTTAGTATCGCGTCCATCAATGCGAGGTGCGCCTGACAGGATTCGCTCACGCACAATCTTGTATTCCAGATTGGCTAATTCTTTGCCTACTTCAGCCGCAGCAAACTGCGGGGCATCGCCAGAAGTCAACGCTTCGACAGCTGCCTTCTTGATTTCGCCAACGCGGGTATAGCGCGCCTGCTTTTCAGTGATTTGATAAGCCTCAGTGAACGCTGCATGCGCCTGAGCAGACACTGCGGATTCAAGTGCGGTGTTAGCTGCAGGGGCCTGCCAATCCCACGCCGGCTTACCTGCCTCTGCCTTCAATTCGTTAATGGCATTGATGGCCACCTGCATTTGCTCATGACCAAAGACCACGGCACCGAGCATTACTTCTTCAGACAAGCAGTTGGCTTCTGATTCCACCATCAATACCGCCTGCGCCGTACCTGCAACCACTAAGTCCAACTTGGACTCTTTCAACTGTGAAGCCGTTGGATTGAGAATGTATTGCCCATCTTTGTAACCAACTTTGGCGGCACCAATCGGTCCTTGGAACGGCACACCGGAAATAGCCAAAGCAGCCGAAGCACCCAGCATGGAGGCGATATCCGGATCGATGTCCTTGTTAACAGAAACCACGGTGGCCACAACCTGAATCTCATTGAAGAAATGCTCAGGAAAGAGCGGACGTAGAGGACGGTCGATCAAACGAGCAGTCAGAGTTTCTTTCTCAGTTGGACGGCCTTCACGCTTGAAGAAACCACCAGGAATACGACCAGCTGCATAGGTTTTTTCAACGTAGTTAATCGTCAGAGGGAAGAAATCCTTATTAGGATCGGCCTGCTTCTTGGCAACCGCGGTCACTAATACTGCCGTCTCACCCATGGTGACCAACACGGCACCATCAGCCTGCCGGGCCATTTCACCCGTTTCAAGCGTCACTACCTGACCACCGTATTGAAAACTCTTTTTAACTAGACTCACGATTATTTCCTGCCGCTTTATGACTTAAAGAATGTGCAGAAGAGTTTCTGCATAAATGAAAAACGGGCTGCCACTATATGCAGAGGCAGCCCGTAGAGATCGATTCGGTTAGCGTCTCAGACCGAGACGACTGATGATTTCCTGATAACGCTCAGGCGTGCGGCTTTTGAGATAGTCCAGCAATTTGCGACGCTGATTCACCATCTTCAGCAAGCCACGACGTGATGCATGATCCGATTTGTGGCTGGCGAAGTGTTCACTCAAGCCATTAATACGAGCGGACAGCAAGGCAACCTGTACTTCAGGTGAACCGGTATCAGCAGGACCGCGACTGAAATCTTTAAGGACACTGCTCTTCTGCTCGCTCGACAACATCTGCTCAACCTCGTTACTTCGAAATGCGCTGCACGTCGGCAGCCATAACCATGACTTTGAAACTGGGCGCGCATTCTATGTCGCGCGCCCCCCAAGCTCAAGCAAAATCCGCCACCTAACTGTCCGCCCCCCCACTCCCAGCAGGGACAAACAGGCGTTCTGCCCGAACGAGCCCCTCGCCATCCGAACGCACCACCCCCAAAAACCGGTCTTGGGGTCCGTAGGCTCGCAACAACGTCGCCGCAAGAGTCGAAAATCCGCTCAGAACCTTGCCATGAAACAAATCCACTTCCTGTGCGGCGTTTAGCGCCAGCAGGGGCATCGACTGTAGTGCGATGTCGGCAGGCTGAAGCAGGACATCACGCTCCTCTAAGGACAGGTCAGCCAATTGCTCCACGGACACCATGCGGGTCGCATCAAACGGATCGACCTGCAGGCGCCGCAACAAGGTGACATGCGCCAAGGTACCGAGCCGCTGCGCCAAGTCCTCCACCAGCGAACGGACATAGGTGCCTTTTGAACACCTCACTTCAAATTCGATCTGCGTAGGTTCGAACCGCAGCAAAGTCATCCGTTCGATCACGATATCGCGCGGCACGCGCGCAATCGTTTCACCGCTACGCGCCAACTCGTAGAGTCGCCGCCCTTCATGTTTCAATGCCGAATACATGGGTGGCACCTGCTTCTGCGATCCTAAGAATGAAGTCAGCACCTGCCCAATCTGCTGCGGTGATATCAATGGCACGGGCTGTTGCTCTACCACCACCCCGTCAGCGTCACCCGAATCAGTTTTGCTACCCAACTGCGCGATGACACGGTAAGTTTTAGATGAATTCAGCAGATATCCACACACTTTGGTCGCCTGCCCAAAACAAATAGGCAACATCCCAGTAGCCAACGGGTCAAGACTACCGGCATGCCCTGCTTTCAAGGCACGAAATAAACCACGCGCATGTTGTAACACCGCATTACTAGATAGGCCTTGCGGCTTATCCAGCAACAAAATGCCATCGACATGACGATCGAATCGCTTAGGACGAGATTGATTCATCTACTGACTGAATAACTGCAATGAAGTAGATAATGAATAACACCGGTTCAACTCTATGAACCTTCCAGTCATCACTCCGCTTTGTCTGGCATGTCAGCATCCGAGACGTCATCGACGTGACGCTCACTATCACTTTTCACTGCGGCGCTGATCATTGAACTTAACTGCGTTCCATATTCGATTAACTCATCGGCCACAAACGTCAACTGGGGTGCATGCCGCAAACTCAATGCACGCCCTAACGGCCCGCGCAGTAATTTAGCACCATCGCGCATGATCTCTTCAGTCAACTTGGGATCTTTATTGCCACCAAGGATGGAATAAAAGACCTTGGCATGCGACAAATCCTTACTGACCTGCACATCAACAATCGTCACCGGCCCTAAGCGCGGATCACGCAACTCACGACGTATCAGTTCACTCAATACACGCTGAATCTGTTCAGCGACACGACGACTGCGGGGGAATGCATTAGCCATACTGACCTTAATGAACCACTAGACGCTACGTGCAACTTCAGTGCGCAGATAACATTCAATCTGATCGCCCACTTGAACGTCATCGTAACTCTTCACGCCGATACCGCATTCAGTACCTGAACGTACTTCGTTAACGTCATCCTTGAAGCGACGCAGAGACTCCAAGCCGCCTTCAAAAATCACCACGTTGTTACGCAGCACGCGAATTGGATTGTTTCGCTTCACGTAACCTTCGGTCACGATACAACCAGCAATCGTACCCAACTTACTGGAGCGGAATACATCGCGCACCTCAGCCAGACCCACGATGGTTTCCTTGATTTCTGGCGCCAGCAACCCAGAGGCCAATTGCTTCACGTAATCGATGGCTTCGTAAATGATGCTGTAGTAACGCACATCAACATTGGCATCCTTAATGGCGGTACGTGCCGCACTATCGGCACGCACATTAAAGCCAATGATCATTGCATTAGAGGTAGCGGCTAACGAAACATCGGAGCCGGTAATTCCACCCACGCTGCTCGACAGCACCTTAACCGTGACTTCAGTGGTTGAAATTTGTAACAGTGCATCACGCAGAGCTTCGGCACTACCCTGAACATCGGCCTTAATAATGACCGCCACCACGGCAGACTTACTATCGCCAGTTTGCGAGAAGATATCTTCAAGCTTGTTAGCGCTAGCGGCCTTAGCCAGTTTGGTATCGCGGAACTTACCTTGACGATATAGCGCCACTTCACGAACTTTACGCTCGCTTTCAAGTACCAACAGATCATCACCGGCATGCGGAGCACCCGACAGCCCCAATACCACCACCGGCATAGAAGGACCGGCAGCATTCAGTTGCTTACCTGACTCATCGAACATCGCACGCACACGACCAAATTCCTGACCGGCAATAATCGGATCACCCGACTTCAAGGTGCCGCGCTTAATCAAAATCGTAGCAACTGCACCGCGACCTTTTTCAATCCAAGATTCGATGACCACACCGGCAGCCATACCTTCCTGCGCAGCTTTGAGCTCTAACACTTCGGCTTGTAACAGGATGGTTTCCAGCAATTGGTCAATACCCGTACCAGCACGTGCCGATACATTCACAAACATGGTATCGCCACCCCACTCTTCAGGAATGACGCCATGCTTAACCAGTTCGTTCTTGATGCGATCGGGATCAGCTTCCGGTTTATCTACTTTGGTGATCGCGACCACGATTGGTACTTCTGCAGCACGAGAATGCTCAATGGCTTCGATCGTTTGCGGCATCACGCCATCATCCGCGGCGACCACCAGAATTACCACGTCCGTCACTTGCGCACCGCGAGCACGCATCGCACTAAATGCAGCATGGCCAGGCGTATCAAGGAAAGTAATCATGCCCTTCGGCGTATCCACATGATACGCACCGACGTGCTGGGTAATACCACCCGCTTCTCCCGCTGCAACCTTGGTGCGGCGAATATAATCAAGCAGAGACGTTTTACCGTGATCAACATGGCCCATCACCGTCACCACCGGTGGGCGTGGCAACAACTCATAATGAGCTTCACCACTGTGCAACTCATCATCCATCGCGCTTTCTTTTTGTACGATGGCGTTATGGCCTAATTCTTCAACGACCAACACAGCCGTATCCTGATCAATAGGCTGGTTGATGGTGGCCAACACACCCATATTCATCATAACTTTAATGACTTCAGTGGCCTTAATCGCCATACGCTGTGCTAATTCACCGACCGTAATGGTTTCAGGAATCTGCACATCGTGCTTGACCGGTGCCACGGGCTTCTCAAAGCCATGCTGAGCAGACACAGGCGCTTGCACGGCTTTGCGCGAACGATTGCTCTGCAACTGTTGCTGCTGTTGCTGCTTTTTCTTCTTAAAGCGGGCACTGGCATCAGAAGACATGTGCAGTTCGGTACGACCAGAACCTCCTTCAGGCTTACCACGCTCCTTGGTGGCCTTGGCTGCTTTGGCCTCACGCAGTTCACGGGCCGCCGCCTCTGCCAACTCCTGTTGACGACGCTGCGCTTCCAGTCGAGCACGCTCTTCAGCAATACGCTGACTCTCTACCTCGGCAAGCTGACTGGTTTCAGCAAGAATCATCAAACGCAATTCGGCTTCCCTGCGCTCACGCTCAATGCGTTCCGCTTCAAGCCGCGCGGCTTCCAGCTCCTCTTCAGTCAACTGAACAGGCGGCTCTTCAATTACAACCGGTTCCGGCACTGACACCGGTTCGATTTCCGCCTTCGGTGGTTCCTCAGTTGCAGGAGCTTTGTCCTGCTCTTCCAACAAGCTGCGATTTAGATATGTTTTCTTGGTGCGAACTTCAACATTGACAGTACGCGCGCGGCCTTGAGCGGTAGCGACTTTGATTTCGCCCTGTGACTTGCGCTTCAGCGTAATCTTACGCGGCGCCGCAGGACTTTCATCGCTACCATGGGCACGACGCAAGTAAGTCAGCAACTCCATTTTGGCATCGTCACTGATCAGGTCCTCAGTACCCGATACCTTGATGCCAGCTTCTTCGAGCTGTTTCAATAGTCGATCAACAGGCACATTTAAGCCTTTTGCCAACTGGGTTACTGTTACATCAGCCATACATTCTCCGCGCCGTCTGTCGCCAACTTATCGCATCAAGCCTGAATTCAAAGCATAAGTTCAACCTTGCTGATCGGCTGCTTCAAACCAATGTTTACGGGCTGCCAGAATCAAGGCACCCGCACGCTTTTCATCCATACCTGCCAAGTCCATCAGATCATCGACCGCCTGTTCTGCCAGGTCATCACGTGAGTTGATACCGCGAGCAGTTAACTGCTCTGCCAGTTCTTCCGTCATGCCTTCTACCAAGAACAGATCATCAGCGGTTTCAGCCACTTCCTCAGTAGCGATTGCGCGCGTCAGCAAGACATCGCGCGCACGATTACGCAACTCTTTGATAATCTCCTCATCAAAGTCTTCGATCGAGGCCAATTCAGAAGCCGGCACATACGCCACTTCTTCCACCGTGGAAAACCCTTCTTGAACCAGAATGGCCGCCACTTCTTCATCCACATCCAGATCCTTCATGAACAATTCGACTACGGCACGCGCTTCAGACTCACTCTTCTTCTCAGCCGCTTCAGTGGTCATGATGTTGAGATTCCAACCCGTTAGCTCGCTCGCCAGTCGGATATTCTGACCGCCACGACCAATCGCCTGAGACAATTTTTCCTCTGTGACGGCCACATCCATAGAATGGGCGTCTTCATCCACCACAATGGAAACCACCTCAGCCGGAGCCATGGCATTGATCACAAACTGTGCGGCGTTGTCATCAAACGGAATGATATCCACACGCTCACCACCAATTTCATTCGAAACTGCCTGCACACGCGCACCGCGCATACCCACACAAGCACCGACAGGATCAATTCGTTGATCTTTGCTTTTGACTGCAATCTTGGCACGCACACCAGGATCACGAGCGGCAGCAAGAATTTCAATCAACCCATGTCCTACTTCAGGCACTTCCAGCTTGAATAGTTCAATGAGAAATTCGGGCGCCGTACGCGTCAGCATCAACTGAGGACCACGTTGTTCAGTACGCACTTCTTTCAAGAAAGCCTTGATACGATCCTGCACGCGCACAGGCTCACGTGGAATCATATGTTCACGTGGAATAAATCCTTCGGCATTGTTACCCAAATCGACTGTAATGCCACTGCGATCCACACGCTTGACCAAGCCAGAAACCATGGTACCCATGCGATCGCGAAACTGATCGATAACATGTGCGCGCTCTGCTTCACGCACTTTTTGTACGATTACTTGCTTTGCTGTTTGTGCGGCGATGCGGCCGAAAGCCACCGATTCCAATGGTTGCTCAACAAATCCACCGGGTACTGCAGATTTGTCGATATCCAGCGCATCATCAAGGCGCAGCTCTTTGTCCGG
>CANGJP010000004.1 GCA_947454465.1 Pseudomonadota bacterium | reverse complement strand
GTACGTAGTTCATGGCTCGCTGTAGAGGTAAAGGATTGTTCGCGTTCTACAAAGCCATCCAATCGTTCCAGAAAATTATCGACAGAGCTGGCAATCGGTTCTAATTCATTACCGTAGAAGTCCGCACTAATGCGTAGTTGTCGTTCGCCAGGGTCAATGTCACTAAGTCGAGAGGCTAGTTGCTTGATAGGATCGACCAATCGACCGGATAAGGTATAGGCTAACCAAGCGGTAAGAATCAGCGTGATGATTAATCCAATTGACAGAATTGAAGTGATGATACGTTGGTAGTTCAGCTGAGTTGTAATGTCATAAGTGATATATAAACGCCCAAATTCGGTGTCCCTAACTAATACGCGTAGGTAACGATTATTGATGCGAACTGGGCCATATCGACCGGGTGCGTATCGCGTGATTGGATCAGGTAACTCTGCTAAATCACGTGATCGATAAATATTTAACTGGGCTGAATGTAGCGGTTCGATGCCTGGGTCTTGGTGTAGGCGTTGTTGATAATGATTCAGTTCTTCAGAGAGCAAATCGTAAGTGACATTCTGTTCAAGTCGTCGATTCGCTAATAGTGTGGTGATCACTAGAATGAGTCCAGCGGCGGTCACCAGTGCGAGAATGGTTCCGGCAATCCGCTGTCGCAGATTCATGTGCGCCAGATTAATACCGGCCACTTCTACATCAGGCCAGCGCAGCCTCATTGAGTGTCATCCGGATCAACAAACAAGCGATAGCCTGTACCGTGAATCGTGTGGAGTAGTCGTGGCGTGAAGCCTTTATCGATGGCAGTACGCAAGGTGTGCATGTGGGTGCGCAAGACATCGGCTTCAGGGGTTTCGTAACCCCAGATGGCCTGTTCCAGTTCGATTCGAGTGACAACTCGATGTGTGTTTTGCATCAGGATCGACAATAGGCGACGTGTTGTGGGGTTCAGTTTGATGGCTTGACCAGCGCGTTCAGCTTCCAGTGTGCATAGATCAAAAGTCAGATCGCTCACGTTGATGCTGGTTGCCGCGGCGGTCAGTGTATGCCGTCGTGTTAAGGCCTTGAGGCGCATGGCCAGTTCCACCAGTGAGAAGGGCTTAATCAGGTAGTCATCAGCACCGGCATCAAAGCCTGCTACTTTGTCCGTTAGTAGGTCTCTGGCAGTCAGCATCAGGATAGGGGTCGTGATCGTGTGCGTTGTGCGTAATTGACGGCACAGTTCGATTCCGCTCAGTCCAGGGAGCATGACGTCGAGTACGATGACGTCATATTGGCTGGCACGGGCTAACGCCAGGCCCTGAATACCGTCGCTGGCATGCGTGACCTGGTCGCCCTTGGCGGCGAAATAATCGCTGATGTTTTCAGCAATATCTTGGTGATCTTCAACAAGCAAAATGTGCATGATGTATGGTCTTGGCTTTAGCGTACATTCTAGCGTTAAGTGAGCGATTTGCGGTGTATTTGGCTACTCTAGCGATGAACAGAAGGTATGCCAGCTTAAATGGCGCTCTTATATTGCGGGGAAACATGAAATATGACCGGTCTACAGTCCTGAAAAGTGCTTTTAATTTACTAGTTGTGTTCGGTGGTGTCCTTCGTTTATTCGATGCACATTCTGCGCAAATTGAGCCTGTTACGTCGTTTCGGGTGCCGGCGCAGCAGATGGCAATCGTACAAACGGGGTATGGGGGAGCCGAAGTACTGAGCTACCAATCCATTCCGGTTTTAGAGCCGGCCGAGGGTCAGGTGCTCGTGAAGGTTTATGCCGCGGCCGTCAATCCCATTGACTGGAGAAACAGACAATCCATTGGCATGGTCGCGGGAATGGGAGGTCCTGCTGTAATAGAGGGTATAGCGGCTACCAGCGTACTCCAGCGTGTACCGGGTCTGGATTTTGCTGGAGTGGTCGTCAAGGTGGGGGCTGGTGTGGTCAACGTAACAGTGGGCAGTCCAGTTTTCGCCAAAATCAGTGCTGGCCAGATCGTTGATTTGAATGGTGGGTATGCACACTATGCATTGGCTCCGGCCGATAAAGTGGTTGCTAAACCCTCCAATCTTACTTATGCCGAGGCTGCCGGCTTGGGAACAGTGGGGATTACGGCTTTGCGTGCGGTTAATCAGGCACAGGTCAGGGCCGGTCAGCGGGTATTCATTAATGGCATTGCTGGCGGTATAGGTAGTTCGGCTGCACAAATACTCAAGGCGCGCGGGGCCTATGTGTTGGGTACGGCATCGACGGTACATCATGCTTACTTAAAGTCTATTGGCGTTGATGAAGTGATTGACTATAGGCAGGTTAAATTTGAAGCAGTGATCCAGCCATCGGTGGACGTGGTGATTGAGACTGTGGGTGTGGACACTGCAACTCGTGCACTGAATATCTTGAAGCATGGTGGTACGTTAACCAGTGTGTCGGGTGTGCCGTCTGTTACGCAGTGCAGTGCTGCTGGTGTGAATTGCATCGCCATCAGCGGTGCCGCTTCAACCGGTAGTCAAACTGAAGCCGATTTATTGTTGGAGGTGGGGCGTCTGGCTCAGTCCGGTCAATTAAAATTACACGTAGATAAAACTTTCCTTTTGCAGGAAGCGGCAGCAGCACAAGACAAGAACCATGAGGGCAATACTCAAGGAAAGATTATTCTGATAGTGGATGCGATCAAGGCAAATCAGAAATGACTGTAGTGTGATAGGTAGTTAAGGCTGTGTGTGCAGGTCATGGGCCTGTTTGGATCACCATGGCGCGAGCTTTGAATTAATCAACATTTCAGCCTGTTGCAGGTCGACTGATGCTAGTTGTTGAGCATCAGTTGTTAATTGATCCAAAATTTCCGCTTGAATCCGGCCGCGTTCATAAGCTTGTATGTACGGTATTTCATGGTGAAACATCACCATCGAATAACGCGGAATAAATTGTTTCGGGTGGGCCCGTTCTAAGACAAATGACAGGTCCTTTTGGAGCTGAAATTTGGCATCACGGATCGTGTCGCGCATCTCGATATAGTTCTCTAAAGCCATGTCGGCAATCGCATTAGTATTGGGTTGGCGACGTTTTTCAAATTCGTTGAATGCGCTTTCGTGGTGCTGCATCAGTTGATCGAGTTCGACGCAGTCTTCGAATGCGCAGTTCATGCCCTGTCCATGGAAGGGCACGATGGCATGCGCTGCATCACCGATCAGTACGACATCTTGCCGGTCGGTCCAGTGTGCAGTGCGAATAGTACTCATCTTGCCGGTAGGATGAGCGATAAATTCATCCACCAAATTCGGCATCAGTGAAAGTGCATCTGCAAAATGGGTAAGGAAAAAACCATGGATTTGTTGAGGGGTCTGTAGGCCAGAAAAGCAGGCATCGGGATTGGCAGGATCATCAAAGGGTAGAAATAGGGTGACTGTGAATGATCCATCCAGATTGGGTAACGCGATTAACATGAACCCACCACGAGGCCAGATGTGCAAGGCGTGTTTTTCTAACTGATGCACGCCAGTTGCATGGGCGGGAAGTGTCAGTTCTTTATAGCCATGCGGCAGTACGTCGATCTGTGGCGGTGAGGCATAGCGGTTCATAAGCGCTTGCCGAGCTGCGGAGTGGGCGCCATCAGCTGCGATGAGTGATGAGTAGTGTTCTGTTCGAACGGTTGAGGTATTAATGTCTTCAATTATTAAGCGGTGATGATTTAGATCAACCTGCTTACAGGCAGTAGAGAAGTGCAATTCGACTGAAGGTAATCGTTCGGCATGATCCAGTAGAACTTGGTTAAGCGCAGTACGGGAAATGGAATAGATCACTTCATGAGTATGTTGGCCATAGCGAACGAACTGGGTGCTGCCGGTTAGGTCGTGAATGCAACGTCCAGGCATGCTGATCGTCAGCGGTATGATGGCGTCATGGACACCTGCTACCTTCAACGCGTGGATACCTCGATCTGCAAGTGCGAGATTGATTGAGCGTCCAGCAGAAAGTTGTTGTTTACGTATATCCGGACGGCATTCTAGTACGCGCACAGGAATGCCTCTGTTGCCCAGTAGAATGGCCATGAGACTGCCGGCGGGCCCCGCACCGACGATGGTGATCGGTTGCTTGGTTCTCACTGTAGTAGTCCTTCAAGCGACTGCACGAGATGCCAGACATCTTGAAACGTGTTGTAGAGCGGAACCGGTGCGGCACGGATAATGTCAGGCTCACGCCAATCACATACCACGCCCTGGCAAAGTAGTTGATCGTAAATACGTTTGGCGTGGTGCGCTGACAAAGGAAGGCGCAGTGATAGCTGGCAGCCTCGTTCTTGTGTCGAAGCTGGCGTGATAATTTGAATTTGCGGGCATTGAGCTGCTAATAAAGTAGTTAAATAGCCCGTGAGTTGTATTGATTTTGAGCGTAATGCAGGGAGTCCGGCTTGTTTAAAAATTTCTAATGAACTAAGAAGTGGCGCACAGGCAAAGATGGAGGGGTTGGACAGTTGCCAGCCTTCTGCGCCCGGTAGTGGCATGAACTCATGTGGCATATTAAAGCGGCTGTGTTTTTCATGTCCCCACCAGCCAGATAGACGAGGACGAGTAAAATCCTGTGCGTAACGTTCATGCACGAACGCACCGCCTATTGCACCAGGCCCGCTGTTTAAATACTTGTAACTGCACCAGACTGCGAAGTCGACGTTCCATGCATGCAACTGTAATGGCACGTTACCAATGGCATGTGCTAAATCGAAACCGACGATGCAGCCCTGTTGCTGAGCCCTTTCGGTGATGGTTTCCATATCAAACAGTTGTCCTGTTAGGTATTGTACCCCGGGTAGTAGCACGGTCGCGATGCGATGGCCTTCACGGTCTATTACTTCAAGTAAATCTTCTGTACGGATGAGCTGTTCACCGGGGCGCGGTCTAATTTCGATGAGGTCATGTTGCGGATCGTGGCCGTGTAATTTTAATTGGGCGCTGACAGCATAGCGATCTGAAGCGAATGCATTGGCCTCGATAAGGATTTTGTAGCGTTGTTCGGTAGGTCTATAGAAGCTGATTAACAGCAGTTGTAAATTTACACTTAGTGAATTCATGGCAACCACTTCGACTGGTAATGCACCGCATAATTCGGCCAATACAGGGGTTAATTGTTCATGATAAGAAAGCCATGGGCGGATACCAGTGAAATGCCCTGCAACGCCTTTTTGTTGCCAGCGCTGTAATTCTTCACTCATTAAGTTCGCGGTACGTTTGGGTTGTAAACCCAGCGAATGACCACAGAAATAATTTTGTATGCCACCTTGTTCGGTGAGCGGCAGATAAAATTCATTCCGAAACCGTGCTAGTGGATCGAGCTTATCAAGGTGCGCCGCATAGTCTCGATGCAGAATGTGTGGAGAAAGTGAACTGATCATGGCAGTAGACGATATAGCAGTGGACGACTGGGGGATGCGTCAGAAACAAAAGGTGCAACTTGTAAGCTCATTAGGTATAGGCCATCTTGTAGTTGTTCAGGTGCGTAGATGAGTTCTGTGATGGTGGCCTGCGGACGGGTCGCATGATGGGTCAGTGTGGCTTCAGCAGGTAATCCCCAAAACGCGCGGTGAGCAAGTAAACGTCCGCCATCATCCATACGATCTACTGAAGGTAAGTCCACCAAGAGGTGGTCGATTCCGAGGTCTGCCAGCCAAGCCAATGCATCAGGTTTAAAATAGGCAGGGCATCGACCTTCATCATAATTGCGGGTTTTTTTGTCAGCAGTATTGGGTTTGGTGCGCACAATTACAGCATTAATCTCCGGGCCTGTATGTTGATCTAGTTTATGTTGCAGGCTCTGTAGGGTGATGACTAGATCGCTGTTAGGATCATCCTTATGAGTTGAAGTGGGTTCGATGGTGATTAATTTTGCCAACATGAGGGCATGGAGAGCCAATGTGTTGATTGACAGCGGATCGTGGGTAATGTGGCCTACGCTTTCAGTGTGAGTACCGTTGCAGTGTGGTGTCAGGAGGTAACGATGGCAGTTGCAACTGCCTCCTTGCTTAACGTCACCGACGAAATTAGCTGAGCGATAGATCTCCGCACGGGCTGCAGGCGCACCGTAGGCCTGAAGTTGGGGTTCATCAAATCTAAATGGAATCGAAATGTCGCAGGCTGATGCCGTATCAGCACGATACGTTTCACCTGCAATAGTTAGGCTGATCATTGGCATTAGCGGTATGTATTTGGTGCAGCCATGATGCTGCCACATTGATTGCAGGTGCGATGCTCGATTGAGCTGTAGAATCGGTTAAATACTTCTGGCAGTTGTGCTTCGATATTGCTGATAGATAAATATTCTTCATGCAGTTTGTGGTGGCAGACTTCGCAGTACCAGATAAAACCTTCATGTTCGTTAGGCTTTCGAAGTCTTTCGATCACCAATCCTACCGTATTGGCTGGGCGCCTAGGTGAGTGCGGTACATTTGCGGGCAATAAGAAAATATCACCTTCGCGTATCGGGACATCCACGTGTTGACCATCCTGAATAGTTTTCAGGGTGATATCACCTTCCAACTGGTAGAAAAATTCCTCGCTAGGATCAACGTGAAAATCAGTGCGTGAGTTTGGTCCGCCTACTACCATGATGATGAATTCAGAATCATGAAATACACAGCGATTGCCAACAGGTGGCTTGAGAAAGTCGCGGTTCGCATCGATCCATTCGCGAAAATTGAATGCGTGTAGTGGATTCATGATGGTTCTCAAAATGACAGGTATAACTGTGCCGCACTGTAGCTTGTACCGCAACTGGTTAAGCTGTGCTTCTAAGTCACTTGTTGGGTTATTTAGTCTTCTAGGGGGAGCCCGCCAGACAGGGACGGTATCTGGATAGGGTCTGCGGTGGTGTCGAGCCGGACCGCACACAGACTGCCTCCCCATACGCATCCGGTATCGAGTGCAAGCACGTTATCTGCATTGTAAAAGCCAAGTGCTGACCAGTGACCACAGACAATTCGCATATCGCTACTTCGGCGCTGAGGTGCTTTAAACCAAGGAAAGAGTCCCAATGGTAGTTGATCCGGTGGACCTTTGGCTTTGAGCTTTAAAATTCCATCGGCAGTACAGACTCGAAGTCGCGTCAGACAATTGGTGATGAATCGCAGGCGCTCGATACCTTGCAGGTCAGGGTCCCAACGATCAGGTTGATCACCGTACATGTGTTCAAATAAAACTCGCGCATGATCGGGTTTGCGCAGTTGATATTCGAGCTCTTGTGCGCACGCTTTCGCGAGTGAAAGATCCCATTGTGGAGGCAGTCCGGCATGAATCAATGTCCAGTTTAGTTGCGGATCATGGTGTAAAACAGGGCGATTTTGCAGCCAAGAAAGTAATTCATCCCGATCTGATGCACGCAAAATATCGTCAAAAGTATCTTTAGATTTGCGTTTTATGTCTGGATTCAGCGCTACGGCAAGCAGATGTAAATCGTGATTGCCTAATACTGTAATCGCCGCTGCACCGAAAGACTTGACTAACCGCAGGGTATCCAGAGAGCGAGGGCCGCGGTTGACTAGATCCCCAGTCAGCCATAATTGATCCTGCGCTGGGCTGAATTGCAGTCGCTCTAACAACTGCTCGAATTCATCGCAGCAGCCTTGGATATCACCAATGGCGTAGATGGCCATGTAATGTACTAATGCAGTAAGCCCGGTTTTGCTAAACGAAATGGTGCGATTTCAGCATCAAAGTGTAAACCGTCATCCGTCACCATTTGATAACTGCCTTGCATGGCCCCGATGGGTGTTTCGATGACTGCGCCACTGGAATAACGGAAGCCTTGACCGGGTTGTAAGTGCGGTTGTTCACCTACGACGCCATCTCCACGTACTTCCTGTACTTTGCCATTGGCATCTGTAATCACCCAGTGTCGGGTCATTAATTTAGCAGCAACGGTACCTTCATTCAGGATGGTGATCGTATAAGAGAATACAAACCGGCCTTCATCAGGTTTGGACTGATCTTCGATGTAGCTGGTACTGACATCGACGCGAATCTTGTGGTTGGTTTGAGTGTTCATGACGAAGCGTAGAGGCGTAAGAAACGATAGTTTGCAATATACCAGCCTTGTGACGCAGGCGGCATGCTCGTCGCGGTCTTAATTGTTGGTTAGTTGGTCTGCCAATTTTGCAAAGCTCTCGGGTGCCAATACTTCTGCGCGAAGGCTAGGATCAATACCGGCCGCAAGGATCTGTTCGGTGGTTAGTATGGAACGTAGAGCGTTTCTCAGGGTTTTGCGACGTTGGGTAAACGCCGCCATGACCACGCGCGCAAAGTGATCGTAATGGTTGATCTGGAAAGGAGGGGTAGGGTGGGGTATCAGCCGAACCACGGTTGACATCACTTTCGGTGGCGGACGGAATGCCTCGGGGCCAATATCAAACAGCGGCGTAACGTTCAGCCATGGAGCGAGCATCACTGTCAGTCGTCCATAATGTTCGCTATCGGGTAGGGCAGCCATACGGTCTACGACTTCCTTTTGCAGCATAAAATGCATATCTAGGAAGTGTGCTCGCTGTTCGATTAATTTAAAAATTAGAGGCGTAGAGATGTTGTAGGGTAGATTGCCAATGAGCCTAAGCGGTTGTTTCGTGTGACGCAGAAGGCTGAGATTAAATTTAAGAATATCTGCTTCGTGAATACGCAGTGTGCCGATCCCGTTGGCACTGGTGGTTAACGAGGCGATGGCATCCCGGTCAATTTCAATCGCATCCATCTGCTGTGCTTTTGCTAAGACAGGCAGGGTGAGCGCACCGAGCCCCGGTCCAATTTCAACAATGTGTTCATTAGGGCGGGGGTCGATCACGGTGACAATATGATCAATCACTGGTTGATCGCACAAGAAATGCTGTCCAAATCGTTTGCGTATTGGGTGCACTTAGGACGCCTTATTATTGCTCATCGTGATCGCTAATTCTAATGCCGCACTAAGACTGCTTGCATTCGCTTTACCTGTGCCTGCCAGTTCCAAAGCCGTACCATGATCCACTGAGGTGCGAATAATAGGTAACCCCAAAGTGACATTAACGGCGTTACCAAACCCTGCGTATTTCAACACCGGCAGGCCTTGATCGTGGTACATGGCCAGTACTGCATCGACAGCTTGCAGGTTGGTTGGAGTAAAAGCTGTGTCCGCAGGTAACGGACCAATCAGTGACATGCCTTCAGTCTGTAGTGACTTGATAACGGGCGTGATCAGGTCAATTTCCTCGCGACCAAGATGACCTGATTCACCGGCGTGGGGATTTAAGCCTAGTACCATGATGCGTGGGTTTTTAATAGCGAAACGGTGCCGTAAATCCTGATGCAGGATGGTGAGGGTGCGGTGAAGTATTGGCGCAGTGATCGCCTGGCTAACCTGCGATAAGGGTAAATGAGTGGTGACTAACGCCACACGCAAGGTGTCGCAGGTTAGCATCATCACTGGCAGTTCGCCGCCGCATCGTTCAGCAAGATATTCGGTGTGACCGGTAAAGGGTACGCCTGCATCATTAATGACGCTTTTCTGAACGGGCGCTGTCACCATGGCTGAAAACTCACCTTGCAGGCAGCCATCACAGGCACGATCTAGCATGGTGAGCACATAATTTGCGTTTCTGACGTTCAGCTTACCGCCTATTGTAGGTACAGCCAACTCGGTGTTTGCATACGTTATCCATCCTGGTTGGTGAGGTGTATGTACTGCAGATTGATAGGCGCGCAACTTAATCGATTGGCCTAATTGTTCGGCACGGCTGCGTAGTAGCGTCGGATCACCGAAGATCACTAATTCACATGGCCATGGGCGCTGTGCGATGGCCAAAGTCAGATCAGGTCCGATACCAGCAGGTTCACCTGTGGTTAACGCAATACGGGGCAACGTATTCATTCTGCCGTATTCACCGCTTATAACAGCGTTTCGATATAAGCATTGGCTCGGAGCTCACGAATCCAGAGTTCAATCGCTTCTTCGGCCCGTGATTCACGTAATGCAGCATAGGCCTTATTACGTCTAGTTTCTTCACTCACATCTTGTGTACGTCTGCCTAATAACTGAACGATGTGCCAACCAAATTGGGATTTGAAGGGGGCGCTGATTTCATTCTCATTAAGCGAGTCCAGCGATTTTTCGAATTCGCCTACGAAGACGCCAGGCCCAGCCCATCCTAGGTCGCCTCCTTGTACGGCTGATCCGGTGTCCTGAGAGGTGACTGCGGCAATCGTGGCAAAATCCTCTCCTGCCAAAATCCGTGCACGGATTTTTTCCAAGCGTTGTTTGACGGTATTGTCGTCCTCGACTTCGGTTGTTTTAATCAGGATGTGGCGGGCATGAACCTGTGATTGCATTTCTTGTACAGTGGATCCACCCCGTTTTTCATTGAGTTTGAAAATGTGAAACCCGCTCGGTGTTCGGATGATGTCGGTTAATTCACCTGTTTTTAATGAGGGAATTCGATCGGCCACAATCGACGGCAATTGACTGCCACTGCGCCAACCAAGTGAACCACCGTCGACATTGGTACTGCTATCTGAATAACTTACAGCCAGTTCGGCGAAGTTTTGGCCCGATTTTAATTTGGTTATGACCTCTTGGGCGCGAGCTTCACGTTGTGCTAGTTGTTCTGGGGAGGCATTGCTGGCAACCGAAATAAGGATATGAGACAAATTGAATTCGCTGTTGGCATCGGGAGTGCGTGATTCTTTGGCCAGTGCCTGATCCAGTTCACGTGGAGTGATCTTAATATTAGATAGCACTTCACGTTGCATGATTTGTAGAGCAATGTCTCGACGTATTTCTTCACGGTAAGCAGCGTAGGATTGGCCTTGTGCTTCGATAGCGCTGGGCAGATCGCTGAATTTGATCCCGTTGTTTGTAGCAATATCATTTAGCATGCTATTGAGCATGTCGTCGGTTACTTTCAATCCGCCTTTTTTGCCCCGCTCTAATTGCAATTCTTGTTGGATTAGGCGATCCAGCACTTGGGTGCGCAGTACTGCCAGGCTGGGTAGTTCGGTTTTTTGTTGTTTCAGTCGGTTGGTGATGCGTGCAATTTCTGCGTCGAGTTCACTACTAAGAATAATACTGTCATTGACGATGGCGACGATACGATCTAGTGATTCGCCGCGATCGGACAGTTGACGTGGTTCTGCATGGCTCAGTCCCGTAAAGATGAGGTTGCTGGCAATCAACAGAGTAGAAAGGTTCAATCGATACTTCATGTGATTCAGTTCTGCAAATTAAAGTCAAAGGGGCGAGTTGCCAGTGGAGTATCCGGCAATTCCGCCTGTGAGGAAAGCATCTGCAGTCCCAATGCTGGATAAACCTTTAAGTTCCAATTGTAATTTGTATTGGGTGTCGTATTGACCGCTTCGGGTAGTGATCGCCCGGCCTACGACACCGCGTACATTGAAACAGCAGGAGCGGTATTCAAACCCTGCAAAATGATCCAGAAACGTATTATCCAGTTGTGAGTAGACTACCCGTCCGTAACCGCTCCACTGTTGGCCTATTGGCCATACCATACTGGATTCCCATTGCTCCACTGTATTATGGTCATAGCGATATCCAAGATTGACGATATGAGTATTGTCGGGATGATATTGGATAAAGACATTACTACGCTGAGTTTGGTTGTTTTTTGGGGTCCATTGTGTTCCTAGGTTGAAGTTGAAGTGTCGGTAGGTGGTGACTGACAATTCTCCAATAAGATCTGAAGCATGAGTGGTTGCGCTGCTGCTATCACAATGGGTTTGGCTTAGTGAGGTAACGCAAGGAGTACTAAAATAAAATGATTGTCCCAACGTGCCTGATAGGTACTGGCTGCCATCCCCAGTATTAAGCAAACGACTGGTAAAACCGGCGCTGAGTTGATTGGTATCCCCAAGCCGGTCAGGGCCGATGAACCGATTGGCTCTAAACAGCTGAACCAGATTCAGGTCTGGTATCCCAGTATCGATCGCGGTAGGCAGTGTTCGTTGGTCATGATAGGGGACATAGACATACAGTAGTCGTGGTTCCAGTGTTTGCAGACGTCGTGACTGACTGCTAGAACGTTCAAAGATCAATCCGGTGTCGAGACTGTAGATTGTGCCAGATAGTGACGGGTTGGCAGGCATGTTGTCGGCTGTGTGATTTAACTGATATCCGGTGTAATGCCAGCCGAAGCTAGGTGTTAGAAACATCCCAGGCTTATTCAGAGGTAGGCTCACAAGCGGATTTAGGTGGAGTCGAGTGCCCGTAATGCTTTTAGTTTGAGTGACGGCATCAACGATACCCCTGGTGAAGTAAGTCAGTTCACTGTCGAGTTTAAAGTTCATGCCCCATGGTAGGGGTTCACTCCCATTGAGAGTCAGTCGAGGTAATTGCGTGAAGGGGCGATCACCTAATGCAATATCATTATCAAGAGTTTGTAGGTTGAGTAATTGGAGTTCGCCATGCCAGTGTGCTGATTGAGCCGACAGCGTGATTGAGCTTTGTAGATAGACTTGACTGGTGATAGCGCTGCTGGTGCCAAAATCTTCGAACCAAGCATGATCGCTCACCGAATTGGCTGTTACGTCTACTCGCATAGAATCATTCAGATCATGGATATAACGTAGACTGGCCGTGCCACGCCATCTATTGAGGTCGTTGTCATAGGGTAAGTAACCGGTGACCAGTGTGGCACGGCGTGAATCGCCCAGATAGCGGAATTCATTATCAAGCTTGACGCCACGATTAGTGATGAAGGAGGGGGTGATGGTGTCGTCGTAGTTGGGTGCAATATCCCAATACCAAGGTATAGAGATGGCATTACCACTTCTTGAAGAGCCGCCAATGCTGGGGAACAAAAAGCCACTCTTGCGTTCGTTTCCTACTGGGAAAGAAATCCACGGTGTATAGAAAATCGGTACGCCCTTGAACTCCAGTCGTACATTACGCCCAGTGCCGGTGCGGGAGGCTTGATTAATATCTAATTCGGAGAGCTTAAGCTCCCAACTGGGTTCGCCTGCGGGACAAGTCGTGTAATTGACGTCAGTCAAGGAAAGGTTGCCGTTGGGTGCAAGCTGGATAGATTGGGATACTCCTCGACCTCCATTGCTTTTGAGCAGGAACCCAGCTTGGTTTACTTGAGCACCTCCAATACGGCTCAAACGAGCATCTCTGCCTGATAAAAACAGGGTTGAATCTTCTAGGCTGAATGAGCCGCTAGCAACCATCTCTCCAGTTAGCGCATTGAAGCGCAATGCATCGGTACTGATGGTGCGATCACCTTGGCTGATTTCTACCTTTCCTGTTAGAGAATTCCAGCCGTCTTGACTGACTTCGGCACCCCCGGCCAGCAAATTGATGGGTAAATCCGCAAGATTGGTTGGGGTGGGCTTAGTTGGACGTTGGGTTGTATGGCTGCCCTCTACCAGTGAGCAGGTCAGCGATTGTGCCTGCGTCAGTTCGGGGAGGGTCAGTGCCGACAGGATCGTCAGTACGAGAGTCAGGTTGAAAAACCGATAATGCATGGGGTTTGGTGGGGCCTGACAGACTCAAGTACGACGCGATGAAGTCCTGATTATAATCACGACTGAGTATATATCGCTTGTACAAGTTAACCGTCCCTCAAAAGTACCTCTAAAACCATGAATCTACCGTTGTGTGATGATCGATTAGAAGCCCTAGGTCAGTGGGCTGAGCAAGTATTGACAACCCATGACTTGCACATCGCCCCAGCCTCAGCGGATGCTAGTTTCCGTCGCTATTTTAGAATTCATCAAGGGAATAAAACCTACATTGCAATGGACGCGCCGCCGGACAAAGAGGATGTCCGTCCATTTGTGAAGGTGGCGGGTTTGCTGCAGGATGCGGGGGTGCATGTACCGCAGGTCGTGGCGCAGGATATTGATAACGGTTATTTGCTGTTGACCGACCTGGGTACACAAACCTTTCTTGATGTATTGACTGAACAAAACGCCGATGAGTTGTATGCCAGTGCGATTGATGCGCTGATCAAATGGCAGTTGGTCAGTCAGGCCGGTGTCTTACCTGAGTACGATGAGGCACTGTTAAGGCGTGAAGTGAGTTTGTTCCCGGATTGGTACATTGCCAAGCATCTGCAGGTTGAATTAACCGAGGCGCAAAAAGACAGTTTGGAGAAAATGGTTGCGCTCATCATCAAAAATAATCTGGCACAGGCCAGTGTGTTTGTGCACCGTGATTACATGCCGCGCAATTTGATGATTAGTACGCCCAATCCCGGCGTCTTGGATTTCCAGGATGCTGTTTACGGACCGATTAGTTACGATGTTGCATCGTTGTTTAGGGATGCTTTCATTAGTTGGTCTGAATCGCGAGTCATTGATTGGGTGGTACGTTATTGGCAACGTGCGCGGCAAGCGGGGTTGCCCGTTCCAGAAGATTTCGGTCAGTTTTATCGTGATGTTGAGTGGATGGGTTTGCAGCGACACCTAAAAGTATTGGGTATTTTTGCTCGAATTAATTACCGTGATGGCAAGCCTAAGTACTTGGCTGATACACCTCGTTTTATCCAGTATGTGCGTCAGGTGGGTGAACGTTATGATGAGTTGCGGCCACTGATTAAATTGTTAGACCAGCTTGAAGGAAGGGTGCCCAGCGTGGGATATACGTTTTGATTTCCGCTTCTGGGAGTAACTATTAATGCGTGCCATGATTCTTGCTGCTGGCCGTGGCGAACGCATGAAGCCACTGACCGATGTGCATCCCAAGCCCCTCCTTAAGGTAGGAGGTAAGGCATTGCTTGACTATCATTTGGAAAGTCTAGCTCGGGCGGGTTTTCGTGACATTGTCATCAATACGGCGTGGTTGGGTGAGCAAATCCCTATTTATGTTGGAGACGGTGGTCGTTGGGGTGTGCGAATCCAATACAGCCACGAAGGTTGGCCCGCACTGGAAACTGGAGGAGGGATCTTTCGAGCCCTGCCGTTGTTGGGTGAGGAGCCCTTTTTGGTCGTAAATGGCGACGTGTGGACCGATTGGTGTCTACATGCCCCTCGATTACCGGATCAATGGCGTGAAGGTACGCTGGCTCATTTGGTGCTAGTCAGTAATCCAGCCCACAATCCTAATGGTGATTTTGGCTTGATTGACGGTCGCGTTGCGCAACAGGGAAAACGGTATACGTTTTCCGGAATTGGTTTTTATCATCCTGCTTTGTTCACAGGGCGTCAGGCAAGTGCATTCAAGTTGGCGCCCCTTCTGTTCTCAGCAGCGCAAACTGGACAAGTGACGGGTGAACTTTTTCAGGGGCAATGGTATGACATTGGTACTCCAGAGCGTCTCAGTGCTCTAGATTGTCAATTGAACAGTGATGTTTAATAGACATCTCGACGATAGCGTCCTGTCTCGATCAGTTGTTCCAAACCATGGTTACCAAGTATCTCGGTTAAGGCGCTGTGCACTCCACCTGCCATGCCTTCAAGGCTGCCACAGACATAGATCGCCGCACCGTTACTGATCCATTCGCGTACGGTTTCAGCTGAGTTGCGTAGCTGATCCTGAACATAGCGTCGCGTTGGTTGATCACGGGAAAATACCCAATCAATGCGTAACTGATGCTGGGTTCGCCATGACTCTAATTCACCTTGATAAAAGGCATCAGTTGCGGCATTGCGTTCACCAAAAATGAGCCAGTTCTGACGGAGTCCTTGTGCAATACGGGCTTTTAAATGAGCGCGTAGGCCGGCTAAGCCGGTGCCATTGCCAATGAGAATCATTGGGCGATCAGCATTGGTTTCAAGGCGAAAATTATTGTGCGCACGTATTTTAAGTTCAATGGCTGCATTTAAAGGTGCTTGATCAGTCAGCCATCCGGAAGCGACGCCTAAGCTGCCATCGCGATGCCGTTCCTGCCGTACAAGAAGGTGAACCCGCCCATCGCTTGGAATCGAGGCAATAGAGTACTCACGTGCTCGTTCTCGGTCAGTCGGGGCAAGTATTTGTACCAAGTCTCCAGCTTGCCACGAGGGTAAGGCCTGCTCGCCCTGAGGCTGTAGTTCGATGTGGAAGACAGGATGGCCGGCACTGCCGGGATTCATGTGGCGTCGCGCCACGAGCAACCAAGTTTCAAAGGAGGGTGATTGCCAATCGATTGTTGTACCTGTACCTGCAAGTTGGGTTAATTGGTGACGCCATTTTTCCAGTGCGGCACTGTCGCTATTACTGACATCGATACGTGGGAAGAGGCACTGGGCACCCTGTGCATGTAGCCAGGAGTCGAGTGTGCGGCCAAAGCCACAAAAGTTGGTGTATTCACGGTCGCCTAGCGCCAGTACCGAATAGTGTAATTGTTTCAGTGGCAGGCTATGTTCCATGACCTTACGAGCAAACGTAGTAGCATTGTCAGGTGGATCGCCTTCTCCGTAGGTGCTGACAATGAACAGTGCACGTTGGGTATGCTGCAGGTCGCTTGCTTGTAATTGTGCTAGAGAGCGTATCTGTGTCGGTATGCCTCCAGCATGCAAGGCATTTGCAGTTTGCCATGCGATTTGTTCAGCATTTCCTGTTTGGCTGGCGTAGGCAACCAGCCATGGAGGGGGGCCTTCCTGTGTCTGATTGAACGCCGCCGCCGCTTTTGCTGCTTGCCGCCGTCTGCTTCTTTCTCGATAAGCAACCCAACTGCACAGTATTAAATACAAAATGACGCATAAACCTGCGATGAGATGTCGATGATTGTTAATGTCGAGAATCATGATCAATGTAATTAAAATTGCATCAGTGCTATAAATTCAGGGGTCATCTGTTCGATGAATCCATCGGGTGTACGTGTGATGAACAAAGCGGGGATTGAGCGTGCAGTCGCGAATGCCATTCCCTGTTCAGCGCCTAGCACATTTAATGCTGTGGATACGGCGTCAGCGGTAATGCAGTCACGATGGATCACGGTGACTGCGGCAAGGCCATGTCGTATGGGTTCGCCGTTACGTGGATCAATGGTGTGACTGTAATGAGTTGACGTGTTGTCATTATCTACTGTGAAGAAACGTCGATAGTCCCCTGATGTGGCGACGGCCAATCCATGCAGGGCTATCACGGTCTCGGTTAGTGGAGTGGTATTAGTTTTCAATGCGAGAGGTTGCTCAAGGACGACCCACCAAGGAAGAGCATCCGGTTTGATCCCTGCGCCATACAGTTCTCCACCTACCTCCACGAGATAACTGGCAATACCTTGTTGAGATAAATAACGCGCCACCTGATCAACGGCAAATCCTTTGGCAATGGCTGACAGATCAAGGTAGATATCACCAGGTTGAAGTGCACGTTTGGTTTCTGTGTCTAGGGTTAGTCGTTGCCAATTGACGCGTGCAAGTGCCGCCTTAAGCGTCGATTCATCGGGTCGCTGCGTGCATGTTGAAGTAGGTCCAAAGCCCCAAGTATTTACTAGCGGTCCACTGGTGGGGTCATACGCACCATCGCTTTCCTTGGCGACATCCAAGGCATACTGCAAAACATAAAAAAATTCTGCTGGTAGCGTGTGCCAGGTGCCTGCTTCAGCTTGATTGAATCGGCATAAATTAGAGTCGTTCTCCCAAGTGCTCATTTGTGCAACGACCTGGTCTAGTTGTTGCTGGATACCTGTATGAATCGCCGTTAAATGTCGATCAGGATTGGTAACCAGATGGACTGACCAAGTGGTACCCATAGTCAAGCCTTGCAGGTGGTGAACGGCGTGATTGACTGCAGGCGCTTGATCCGAGACAAGGTGAGGAATAAGTACACGCCGCATATCGAGTATGCGGCGACTTAATCAAGGATAACGGCGCTATTAATACTAGCGCCGTGTTTACAGTTTAAGAGTGAAAACACTGACGTGAACTTTGCAAAGTTAAGGTTTGACGGTCAGCGATATATTGCCAAATTCAATCTTGCCCCGTGTTTCTGTGGTGGTGACTTGTTTGGCTGGCCAATCAAAACTTAGCGCAGTCGATGCTTCTACTGCATCCACTTTCTTAGGTCTTGGTGCCGAAGGGTCCGTTACTTTAGGTACTTTTACTTCACGCGCGACTTCTACCATTACTTGATATTTTCCGGGCGCTAGGTTTGCCAGTGGCGCTTTGCCTGGGGTGAAGGTCAGTTCATGTTCTCCGGCGGGGCGGGTTGCACTGCTGACACTGTCAAACTTCGTGTCGGCAGTTGCCCCGCTTTTACCCCACCAGTTACGCATGATCTTGAGGTATTTATCATTGGTGACTGGATTGCCGCGCTTGTCTTTGATTTCATGCCATAAGGCCAAGGTTTGTACAAAGGTGCCATCCGCTTTCTCAAGCCAAATCGCGACATACGGACGCACATATTGTCCGGTGGTGATTTCGGGAAGTTGTAGCTTTAAGCCGAGTTCCGCTGCGTTTGTTGGTAGTGCGGCAACAGTACCTAACGTGACGCTCAGCGGAAGTGAGTAGCGTTTTTTCATGATGGTTCCCTGATTTGAGATTTTAATGAATGGATAAAAGGATAAGCAGAATCGGAATGAGTAAGCCGAGCCCAATGAGTGGCCAGGTGGCAGGACGGTTTTTGGCGTGAAGAAACAAAATAAAAAATCCGGTCAGCGCAAAAATCAGGCAACTGATACCCATGGCATCAATGAACCAAGTCCACCATCTGCTGGTGTAATGTCCTTTATGTAGATCGTTGAAATAAGCGATTGCGCCATTATCAGTGTCTTGGAGTTTAACTTTGCCGTCGCTTAAGTTGACGCTCATCCACGCATCCCCCCCGGGGCGTTGCATGGAGAGGTTGAGGTCTCGATCGGACCATTCCTGTGTCGCTTCACGCGTCTCCACTCCCAAGATGGTTCGACTCCAGGTCGAGAACCCAGGAGGCAGGGCAACTGACTCCTCTTCCATACCTTGTTCACTGAGCGCGGATAATTGGCTAAGTAATTGATCCGGTAGTTGAGCTTGCCGGTTTGTGACCACAGGTGGTGCTTCAAACAGGGCCACGTTGTTCAAAGTTATACCCGTGACGCTGAAAAACAGCATACCAACTAATGCCAATGCGGAGGTGATCCAATGCCACTCATGTAGAGTCTTTAGCCAGTAGGCTCGTCGGAGGTTGGAAGTAGCGGTATTCATCACGGGTTTGTCAAACGGTTGACGATTCGAAGGATAGGTTTTTTAAAACCCAGTCAAGTCTAATGGTGGAGTGCATAACAATCATGGGCTATTTTGGAAAATCGATAAATCTTAGCCAAACTCCACTTTCGAGGGGCTGAGACAGATCTGAGGAGGGGGAAGTTGAATTATTGTATTTTTGCAACGTGGGCCTCTTGTCTTTTGTAAGGAGTGTTGATCCACAATTGTTTTAGTAGTGGATGTGACCTATTTCATCTTTGGTAGGTGCATAAGAATTGTTAACACTGTAACCATGAAGTTAAGGTTTATCTTGCCAGTTGTGAATTTTATGGATAACTTACAGCGGTTAATTAAATTGTCCTGACATGCCATTGAGTAAGACCCTATTTGGTGCATGTTTAGTGGCTACAATGGTTCTGATTATTGATTTGAGTCATTAATTCAGAGCTCGACCGATTAGTTTATAACTTTGTACGGGGCTACTGCCCGGAACAACGATTCAGGTGGGGACCCGCATGGCCTTAACGGCATCAGCAGAATCTCAATCCAAGCGTGGCACGATCCTAGCGATAGTGATCGCGGTTCACGCGATTGGTCTGTGGGTGGTTGAGAGTGGTTTGTCTAGGTCTATCATTGAGATGGTTGCCCCACCGGTGGAGACCAAGATTATCGAAGAGGAAACGCCACCTGAGGAACCGCCTCCGCCCCCACCTCCGCCTCCCTTAGATGCCACGCCGCCGCCACCTTATATTCCGCCTGTGGAAGTTCAGGTTCAGTTGCCGCCTCCGGTGAATGCCATTACCGCCGAAGTCAGGGAAACACCTCCCGCGGTAACGCCGCCGGTCATGGCGCCGCCACCGCCTGCAGCTCCAGCTATAGCTGGAACTCGTCCTGCCGTGAATCCTAGATTGTCTAGATCCACAGATGATTACTATCCGAGTCAATCAAAGACAAATAAAGAAGAAGGGTCGATAGTTATCAAATGTACCGTGGGTATTGATGGTAAGTGCGCTAATGCGACTATTGATTCCTCAAGTGGCTTCCCGCTGCTGGATGAGGCGGCATTGAAATATGCCAATCAAGGTATCCGGTTTGTCCCGGGTACTGAAGAAGGAAAACCGGTGGTCATGTCGCATATGTTTAAGGTTACATTCAAGCTAACCAAGCGTTGATTCAGTTTGAATTGTGATTGATTCCGAATGGGTTGTTTAATTTCAATTTCTTTTATTTCGTAGGGGTAGATGTTCCATGGAACCTAATCAAGTCGAAGTTGCAAATCCTTATGGCCTGATGGCCATGCTTAAGACCGGTGGCCCGGTGACCATGGGCGTCTTTTCTATATTGATGCTGATGTCTGCTATCTCTTGGTTCATTATGTTCACGAAGTGGATGGATCAGCGCAAGCTGGCAAATCAGCAGAAAGAAGTTCAAAAGAATTTCTGGGCCGCAGGTTCCGTCAGTGAAGGTGCTAGCAGCCTCAAGGGTAAGGATCATGCTTATAAGATGATCGTTGAAAATGGCTTGCGGGCAGCTGAACATCATGATGGCGCCCTGACAGATCAAATCCCAAAACATGAATGGGTCACAATGTCGCTGCAACGCTCACAAGAGCAGATCAATTCAAGTCTGGCTAAGGGTTTGTCATTCCTTGCCACGGTAGGTTCGACTGCTCCTTTCGTGGGGCTGTTCGGTACCGTATGGGGTATCTTGAATGCCTTGACTACCATCGGTACTTCCGGTGACGCCAGTATTAGTAAGGTGGCAGGCCCCGTCGGTGAAGCATTGATCATGACGGCAATCGGTCTGGCTGTGGCGGTTCCTGCGGTAATGGGCTACAACGTTTTGCTCGGTAACAACAAGAAGTTGATGGAGCAAGTGCGATATTTCACCGCCGATCTGCATGCCATGTTGGTCAGTGGTATTCGGGTGCAGAAGTAATTAGCCGGTTAATGAGCAGCCGGGAGAAAGCTAGATGGGTATGAATGTAGGCGGCGGTAGCGGTGAAGAAGAGGTGATGTCCAACATCAATACCACCCCTTTGGTGGACGTGATGCTGGTATTGCTGATTATTTTCTTGATTACCATTCCGGTTATTACTCAGTCCGTTAAGTTGGAACTCCCGGATGTGGTCAATGAGCCGTCCATTGCCAAGCCAGATGACATCATTATTTCAGTCGATAAAGATGGTCAGATTTACTGGAATGTAAAACCTATGACTCAAGATGAGTTGTTGGAAAGGATGAAGCTCGAAGCAGTCAAGGTTCCTCAACCCGAAGTACATATTCAGGGTGATCAGGAAGCGCGTTTTGAGTTTATTGGTAAAGTGATGGTTATGTGCCAACGTAGTGGTATCGCTCGGGTAGGCTTTATGTCACAACCTATAGATGCACCGAATGCCGGTTCTTGATCACTTTAAGTAACTATCCTGCTGTCAAATACCATCAAATCTTATATTGAGAGAGTAACTAAATGGGCATGAGCGTCGGCTCTTCGGGTAGCGATGAACCCATGATGGATGTGAACACCACGCCGTTAATTGACGTGATGCTCGTGTTATTAGTGATGTTCATTATCACGATTCCGCCTACTAAGCATGCTACTAAGCTGGACATGCCGCAAAATAAACCGACCTCTGTAATTACAAAGCCACCTGAAGTCATTAATTTGGTGATTGATTTCGATGGTACGTATTACTGGAATGGTCAGCAGAAGACACTTGAAGAAATTGAGGCCATGTTTGAGGTTGAGCATCGCAAAGATCCTCAGCCTGAGTTGCATATTCGTCCCGATAAATGGTCTAAGTATGATGCCGTTGCTAAGGTTCTGGCTGCCGCGCAACGAGGTCGCATGGATAAACTGGGCGTGGTTGGAATGGAGCAGTACATGTAATACCTTGCCAGTCCAAAGTTTATTTTTGGACTGTTATGTTGGGAATGTTCTGATTTTTTCCAGCAGGCCTGATCTGTTTTTTTGATTGAGTGATCACCATCATGAAAAATTTTCGTGGGTTTTTGGCTGCGCTGAGTCTGACTATCGTGCTCGGTGGTGCAACGTTGCCTGTGGCTTCTGTGTATGCAGCCGATGAAGGTAAGGTGAGTGCCAAAATAGGTAAATCAATGACGGATGCGCAACGTGCGCTGCAAGCTAAGCAGTGGGATCAGGCGCTGTCTAAGTTGCGTGAGGCTGATGCTATTGGAGACAAGACAGCTTACGATCAATTTATGATCAATCAGCTCTTTGCTGCGGCTTATCAAGGCCAAAAAAAATATGGCGAAGCTGCCGCTATTTATGAAAAATTATTAGATAGCAATCATCTGTCAGATGCACAAAAGGATCAGTACACCAAGTTGATTGCCACCCTATACATGCAAGTTAAAAATAATGGAAAGGTAACGGAATATGGTGGGCGATGGTTAAAGGCGCATCCTGGTGATACCGAAATGACTGCCCTGCTGGCTCAAGCACAGTTTCAGGCTGGGCAGTTTAAGCAGTCGATGGATACGCTGACCGAACTGGTGAAGACCACTGAGCGAGCCGGTGGTCGTCCTAAGGAAGAGTGGCTGAAGTTAATGTATAGCATTGCCTATAAATTAAGTGATGACCGCCAATCGCAGGGCATGGATGCTGGTCGTCCGGCCCAGGGCATGGCTCCAGCGCCGCCAGGCATGGGGTCGGACCATCACGATGACGATCATAGAAATGAGCCAAAGCGACTTGATGCGGTCACGGTTGATGTGCTCGAAAAGCTGGTTCGCTATTACCCCAATCCCACCTATTGGCAATCTTTGTTGTTATCTGGCCTGAAACAGGAACGTATGTCGGACCAAGCTCGTTTTCAGCTTGATCGTTTGATTTTGTCTGTTGGTGTCATGAAAACCTCTAATGATTTCATTGAGTTGGCGCAGCTTGCTCGAAACTTTGGATTTCCTGCTGAGGCCTTGCGTGTACTGGAAAAGGGTTATGCCAGCGGTGTAATTGGTTCGGGCCCAGGCAAGGATCGTGAAGACCGATTGAAGGCATCGGTGGTTAAAGAAGTTGAAGCTCATAAGGCCAGCATGACTGCGCTTGAAGTAAAAGCTCGTTCTGCTCCGACTGGCCAAGAAGATGTCACCTTGGGTGAGTCCTATATGGGTTATGGTCAATACCCTCAGGCGGTCGAGGCCTTGGAGAGGGGTATAAAAAAAGGTAACTTCAAGAATCCCGATACCGCCCGAATTGCATTAGGGATTGCCCAGTTAAATAGTAATCACCCTGATAAAGCCCGTGCTGCCTTCCGGCAGGTCCCAGATTCATCGGAATTTGGGCGCATTGCTGAACTTTGGGCTTTGCATGCTGGCAGTAAGTAGTCTGATCTAAGCAAAAGAGCGTCAATGCCTGATGGGCTTTGCCTGTCAGGCATTTTCTTTTTGGTGCATTGAATGACATAGGCGAAGAGGGTCGCTACCATACGCACCCTCAGCAATAGCTAGCGTGAGTCGATGTGAGCAGTTTCAAAGGTATCGAGATTGTTTCTCAAGGGGGAACTCCCCGGACGCCAACTTTAAAAAGCGGCGAGAAATATCAGACCCCGCAAGGGTTCTCAGCCATTAAGGATGGTATCAAGGCCAATTCAGCAGCTGGCGGATTTGTACCCGGACAAAAGCCACGTTGGTTACGCGCCGCAATGCCTACTGGAACGGGCTACAACTCAGTACGAGATGTGGTGCATGAACACCGGCTTGCAACCGTATGTGAAGAAGCTAAGTGTCCAAATATTGGTGAGTGCTGGAATGCCGGTACTGCCACGCTCATGTTGATGGGCGCCGTGTGTACCCGAACTTGCCGGTTTTGTGCTGTGGACACTGGTAATCCTAGGGGCTGGTTAGATGCTGAAGAACCTGCAAACAGTGCCCATACCGTGAAGCTAATGAAGTTGAAGTATGTGGTGTTGACGTCGGTAAATCGTGATGATTTGCCCGATGGCGGTGCGGCACACTTTGCCGCCTGTGTCCGTGAAATTAAACAAATTAATCCCGACACGGCCGTTGAGGCATTGACCCCGGATTTCCAGGGTGTGTTGGTTGATGTGGAAACAGTGGTGGATAGCGGGCTTGAGGTGTTTGCTCAAAATGTGGAAACAGTAAAGCGGCTGACGCATCCCGTACGGGATCCACGTGCAAGTTATGAGCAAACCATGACGGTGCTGGCCCATGCCAAGCAGCATCGGCCGGCGGTGCTCACCAAGAGTAGTTTGATGTTGGGGTTGGGCGAGACGGAAGCGGAAATCGTTCAGACCATGGACGACTTGCGTGCTGCCAATGTCGATATTCTAACCCTAGGTCAGTATTTACGGCCTACGCCAAATCATTTAGAAATTCAGCGTTGGGTTACGCCTGAGGAATTCGCTCAGTATCGTGAGTGGGCGTTGGCTAGAGGGTTTCTCGAATGCGTCTCGGGTCCGATGGTCCGCTCAAGCTATCGCGCTGAGCGAGCACTCGAACGAAATAATGCAGGATTGACCGGTTGATTGTGTATTGATTTGTGTCATGCCTGATCCTTCTATCACCGCACCTCTATTCAAGTATCTTGGATCGGTTGACTACGAGTCGACGTGGCGTGCAATGCAGCGATTCACCGATGAACGTGATGAACGTACTCGGGATCAAATTTGGTGTCTTGAACACAAGCCTGTATTCACATTAGGGATGAATGGTAAACCCGAGCATATTTTGGCTGCGGGCGATATTCCTGTTGTTCAGATTGATCGTGGTGGACAAGTCACCTATCACGGTCCCGGTCAGCTTGTGGTGTATACATTACTGGATTTGAGGAGACATCAACGCAGTGTTCGTGAGTTGGTGATGGCCCT
The DNA here is from genome assembly GCA_947454465.1 of Pseudomonadota bacterium. Classification (GTDB taxonomy): domain Bacteria; phylum Pseudomonadota; class Gammaproteobacteria; order Steroidobacterales; family Steroidobacteraceae; genus CAILZL01. The sequence continues at coordinate 50,767 of CANGJP010000004.1, read as the reverse complement.
TGAGGCAACGGTTATCAATACTGTGGCTGATTGGGGGGTCCACGCTGAGGCAGATCGTAGTGCACCCGGTGTCTATGTGGCCGGAAGTAAACTGGCCAGTGTTGGGTTGCGTATACGTCGAGGCTGCGCTTATCACGGTTTGGCATTTAATGTTGCTATGGATTTGCAGCCCTTTCAGCGCATCAATCCCTGTGGATATCAGGGGTTGCAAGTCGTGGATTTAAAAACACTGGGTGTCATGAGTTCAGTGTCGGCAGTGGCTCATGCACTGGCGTATCGATTACTTGAGGCGTTTGGATTATCAACCGAACCTGAATGGGATCTTACAGCGACACCAGTACTCGCTCACACGCGGTGAGTTCCATATAGATAGCATCCAGTTGTGCCTTACTGCTGGCAGTTACTGTGATGGTGATCCCTAGATAGGTTCCATCTCGGCTTGGTCGTTCTTCAATTCTGTTTAAGTCTATATCACCTGCGTGCTTTTTGATGATGCCAATGACGATGCTACGAAAGTCATCGTTGTTACGCCCCATGACTTTCAAGGGAAAGTCACAGGGAAAAACTAACAGGGTATCAGCGCGCATAGAAGCTGTTTTACTCAAACCACAGTTTAACGCTATCAATTAATCGGCCCATCAAGCCTGCTTCAGCAACATCTTCCAGTGGATACAGTGGATAGTTACCAATCTCTTTACCATCAAGTGAGAGCTTTAATTTTCCGATGGCAGTCTCGCGTTTGAGCGGTGCTATTAATACTGATGGTAATTCGATGCTCGCTTGGACAGCGTCACCGCGACCTCGGGGTACCGTGGCTTGCACCTCTTTATTGGGGCCAATTTGTATTTCATCTACTTGTCCTTTACGTACCTTGATGGCCTTTAAATGTTGTCCGGCTGTATACATGGATTTAGTTTCATAGAAACTGAAGCCATAGTTTAATAAAGCAGAGGTTCCTTCCTCGCGTGCTTTCATTGAAGCCATACCCAGCACGACGCTCACTAAGCGCATACCATTGCGTTTCGCTGAAGTGACTAGGCAATAACCGGCACCGTCCGTGTGACCGGTTTTTAAACCATCTACGGTTGGATCACGGGTCAGTAAGCCATTACGGTTATGTTGTGTGGTGTTATTGAAGGTAAATTCTTTTACCGAGAAATAGTGGTAGTACTCTGGAAAGTCACGAATCAATGCCTGAGCCAATAACGCCATATCGTGTGCTGTGGTGTAATCAAGCGGTGAAGGCAGACCCGTGGCGTTGCCAAAACTGGTGTTGGTCATGCCCAGCTTTTGAGCATAGGTGCGCATGAGTTGCGCAAATGTGTCTTCATTGCCAGCGATATGTTCTGCTAATGCAATACTGGCGTCATTGCCTGATTGTACGATCATACCCAGTAAGAGTGTTTCCACGGGGACTTGGCTATTCAGTGGAATGAAGCTGGTGGAGCCATCAGTGCCAGCACCGCCTTCACGCCAAGCATGTTCACTGACAGTGACCATGTCGGTCAGTTTCAGCTTACCGATACGCAGTGCATCAAATGCAATATAGCTAGTCATTAATTTAGTTAGGCTGGCCGGTTCATGTTTGGCATCACTGTTGTTTTCAGCCAAGATTTTGCCACTAGCAAAGTCCATCAGAACGTAGCTTTTTGCTTCTAGTGTGGGCGGAGGTGGAATCGGCATGCCGGGTGTGATCGCAGGTAAGGCGGTCGAACTGGCTGGAGGGGTATCTGATTTTGAGAAGCTTTCAAGGGGGGAGCTGTTGATAGAGCTACTGGTTGAGCTGCTCGTCGCTGAGTCAGTGCCCAGATCAGACTTTTTACAGCCCAGCAGTGTTAGCAGCATACAACTCAGTAGAAAGACGATTCGAATAGTCTTCATATTACAACTCCAAAAAAATACGCAGCATCGTGAGGATGCTGCGGCTCAACTTTATTAGGCATAGTTTACCAGTGCATCACCGCATGTTGTGAAGCTAATCACTTGCTAGTCGTGCATCAGCAATGCCTAGTGCTTTTAGCTGACTGACGATTTGGTCAAAATGATTTACCGTATTGATTGGGCCAATGCGGACCCGAAATAGGCTTTGTCCATTCAGCATTTCGCTGTATACCCCGGCTTGGCTAAAGCCTTTATTTCGCAGTTCACCGACTAGCCTGTCCGCATTGCTTGCACTGTTAAACGCACCGGCCTGTACGTAGATAGGTTTGATGGCATTGTTGGGCAAGGAAGTGTTGGCCTCGCCTGGCGTGAGGGCGCGGACTTCAACCAGTGCCGTACCGTCGCGCAGCATGTCGAGTTTGGCGGCGGCTGTGTATGAAAGATCGATGATACGTCCCGTCTTAAAGGGGCCGCGATCATTGACGCGTAGGGTGACTTGCTTGCCATTGCTTAAATTGGTGACTTGCACATAGCAGGGCAGCGGTAAGGTTTTATGAGCGGCAGTGAGGCCGTACATGTCATAGGGTTCGCCATTCGAGGTAAACTCCTGATGAAATCCTGGTCCATACCATGATGCTACGCCTCGTTCGACGTAGCCGACTGCGCTGGACTTGACGAAGTAGCGTTCACCTTGGACTTCGTAAAAAGCGGGATTACCCCGTTTAGATAATGGCTCGGCACGGGGTGTCGCATCGGGCAGTGATAATAGCTCGGTAGGCTTGGTACTGCTGACTGGGGTCGTTACTGTCGGTTTGGGTGGGGGCGTGTTCGGAGGCGGATTTTGGCAGGCAGAAAAAATTAGCCCGATACCAATCAGTAGATAACTAGGATAAGACGGTTGTTGTATAAGCATGCTTATGGTGAGATGTTTGTGTCATTTGCCGTAATGATCTGGCCAAGATCATAGACGGCATTGGCATAGAGTGGGCTGCGGTTGTAGCGAGTGATGACATAAAAATTATTGAAACCTACTCGATACTCAGGTCCATCTTTTCCTTCTAGGGCGATCAGTACCGCGGGTGCGGTATCTGGTAAGTTGGTGACAAACTTGACTCCTTTAGCTTTTAAGGAGGCGACGGTTTCATTCAATGTGACATCTCCAATCGTGAATTCGGAGGTATCAGAAGAGCTGAGTTGTGCATGAGCGAGCACGGGTTCGCCTGCCCGCCAGCCATGTTGATGGAGGTAGTTGGCGACGCTGGCTAGAATATCGTCCCAACTATTCCATAAGTCGATATGACCATCTGTGTCACCATCTACAGCGAATTGCCGATAGCTGTGTGGCATGAATTGGGGTGAGCCCATGGCCCCTGCATAAGAGCCCAGAGGCTGTTTAATGTCGAGTTTTAATTCTCGCCCAAGTAAAAAGTACTCTTCTAGTTCGTAAAGAAAAAAATCACTGCGTGCTGGGTAGTCAAACCCCAGTGTGGCTAATGCATCTAGCACTCGGTAACGTCCAGTGTTTTGCCCATAAGACGTTTCGACGCCGAGAATGCCTAATATTTCGGCAACGGGTGCGCCTGCTGCTGTCAGCTTATTGATCATCGCTTCATGTTCTTTGCGGAAAGCTTGACCCTGGCTAATGCGCTTTTCTATTAGAAATCGAGCTCTGTATTCATGCCAGGGGATGGTTTTTTCAGCAGGTTTGCTGATCGCAGCAAGAATGCTGGGATTGCTTTCAGCGGCTTGTAATGTTTGTTGTACTTCGGTTCGACCAAATTGATATTTGGTAACCAACTTGTCGATGAAAGTTTTAACCTCTGGGCGTTCAATGTCGATCGCGTGAGCTGTGCAGCAGGTTAATGTTAATAGACTGAAAATAGTGGAGTAGCGTAATGCGTGAAGCGAGGTCATGAAGTTGATTCCGGATTGTTCGGGTTATGGCACTAAAGGTGCTGCGTTCATTTATTTAGTTATTTAGTGGCCTACAAGGCGTCTTTTGCCACTTACTGACATAAGGATACCGAAGCCGGCCATAAGTGTGACCATTGATGTGCCGCCGAAACTGATTAATGGCAAGGGTACGCCGACTACGGGTAATAGGCCGGTGACCATGCCGGTATTGACGAATACGTATACAGCAAAAGTAAGTCCTAAGCTGCCTGCAATAATGCGTGCGAAAGTGTCTTGTGCACTAGTTGCCAGATATAGGCAGCGGCTGATGACAAATAAGTATAAAAATAATACGGTAATCAGTCCGATTAGGCCCCATTCTTCACCGATCACGGCGAAAATAAAATCAGTGGAACGTTCGGGTAAGTAGGCCAGTTGGGCTTGACTGCCATTGAGGTAACCTTTGCCAAAAATGCCACCAGAACCAATTGCGATTTGCGATTGAATGATGTGATAACCCGAGCCCAGTGGATCGTTACTAGGGTCGATAAAAGTAAGAACACGTCGGCGCTGGTAATCATGCAGTAAGTACGTCCATGCGATCCAAGTTGTCGGTATCAAGGCTGAAAATAAGCCGAATATATAGCGTTTTTGTAAACCTGATAACAGTAGTGCCATCGCGCCTGCGGCGCCGACGAGCAAGGCGGTGCCTAAGTCAGGTTGTTCGGCGATGATACCAACGGGTATTAAAATAATGAGTGCTATCACAAAGATATTAAGGAACGAGGGAGGTAAGGGTCGGTCGTGTACATACCATGCACATAACAATGGCACTGCAATCTTCATGATTTCAGAGGGCTGAAAGCGAACAAATCCAAGATTCAACCAGCGTTGCGCACCGAGGGTAATTTCACCTTTAATCATGACAGCCAGTAATAGTGATAGACCTACACCGTACAGCCAGGGTGCCGTTAGCATCAATAGCCGAGTCGGTAATTGAGCAATAATGATCATTACTACCAATGCCAGTGCGAACTTGATTGCTTGACTACCTACTACTGACCAGTTTGCACTAGATGCGCTATACAGTACCACGAGGCTCACGGCAGCGATTAGACCAATACCAGTCAACAGTGGGCCGTCCAGTTGCAGGGCGGATAGTGCCCTAGCTGTCCAGCTTAAAGTACGTTGTGTTTGAGACGTCTCTAGTTCCATGGTTATTCATCACTCGCAGCGGAAGTAGATGGTTCTTTTTCGAGTTTGGCGGCGCGTTTGGCTTCTTGTTGGGCGAGTTGCTCCGGAGGCAAAAGCATGAAATCAAATAAACGTCGAGCAATCGGTGCAGCAGTTGAACCGCCATGGCCGCCATTTTCTACGACCACGGCAATTGCGATTTTTGGTTGCTCCACAGGTGCAAACGCAATAAATAATGCATGATCTTGCATGCGTTTACTCAGTTGCGCTGCATTGTATTTTTGTCCTTTAGCCAGGCTGAATGCCTGAGCCGTTCCGGTTTTTGCAGCTACGGTATAAGGTACGCCCGAAAATGCCACCACTGCTGTGCCGCCAGGTTTGACCACTTCTTCCATACCGTTGATCACAACTTGCCAATTACTGGGGTCGTTACTCTTGGCGTCGTCCAGTGCCACTGGAGCGATTTCACGTTTTTGAGTGGTTACGGAATCGCGAATAGCATGCACTAAGCGAGGTTGAAACCTTTTACCGTGCATGGCGATGGCAGCAGTAGCATGTGCCAGCTGTAAGGGGGTTACGGTAAGGAAGCCCTGACCGATGCCAACGTTGATGGTATCCCCGGGATACCAGGTTTGCATGGCTTTGTCTTTGAAGGCTTGGCGACGCCATGTGGTAGAAGGGAGGGTTGCCTTTTTTTCACCCTCGATATCAATACCGGTGGGCAAGCCAAAGTTATAGCTAGCTAAGTAATCGTGAATGCGGTCTATACCCAGAGTATTGGCCAAACCATAAAAATAAACATCGCATGATGTTTTGATGGCTTTAACCATATTGACGCTGCCATGTCCTTTTTTTTCCCAGTCAAGCCACGGGCGATTCACGCCTGGTAAATGGAAAGAGCCAGAGCAAAATTTGGAATCTTCAGGGGCGATGACGTTGTAGTAAAGGCCAGCCATTGCCATAAATGGTTTGATAGTCGACCCTGATGGATACACCCCTTTCAAGGCACGATCGTACATGGGTTGTTCAGGGTTTTCGTAAAGACTGAGATATTGGGCGCGGGATAGCCCCCTGCCAAATAAGTTGGGGTCAAATCCGGGCGTGCTGACAAGCGCAAGAATGTCGCCATTGTTTGGATCGATAGCCACGACTGCAGCTCGTTCGCCATGCAGCATTTCCTCAGCAGCACTTTGTAGTCGTTCATCAATGGTAAGAAATAAGTCATTGCCTGCAGTCGGTTCTTTGCGTTCCAGTTGATATTTTTTGCCGCCCAAAGTTTCGACGCGCCGCCCTTGAGCATTAACAAGCAATTGCTGATAGCCGGTTTTACCATGCAACTCCAGTTCATAGCTTTTCTCAACGCCAGCTTTACCCACTAGCGTGGTGCCAGCGTATTCGTTGCCATCGAGGTTTTTTTGATCAGCTTCACTGATGATGCCGACATACCCCAGGGCATGCACTCCGCTTGCACCCAGTGGATACTTGCGAGATAAACGGGGCCTAATTTCCACACCGGGGAAGTCTTGTTGCCGTACGGCAAAGCGCGCCAACTCTTCTTCATTGAGTGACAGTTTCACTGGCACTCCTTCAAAGCTGCGTCGATGTAGGATGTCACGCTTCAATGTGGCGATGTTGTCACGATCAAGCAAATTCAGTGCTGCCAGTCCCGCAAGCGTTGTGTCCAGATCCGTGACCTGTTCGCGAATGATTTCCAACTGATAGGAGGGTGCGTTTAATGCTAATGGTACGCCATTGCGGTCAAGTATTAAGCCGCGTCCTGGTGGTAACGGTTCGATACGTACTCGATTACCTTGAGCCTGTTCTGCAAAGTAGTCGTAACGAACAACTTGTAACCAAATTAATCTGACGATTAATGCGAAGATACCTACTGAGATGATGCCAGCGGCAACCAATGCACGTTGAGTGAACATGCGCTGTTCACTATGGTGGTCTTTGATGCGTTTTTTGTGGCTTAACACAGGACTAGCGAATGTTGCGGGTGCTGGTATCGAGTACTGCGACGATCACTGGCCAAAATAACGCGCCGATCATGGCTGGAACCCAGCGTAACCATGATGAGAATGCCGTGCCAACAATCCCATCAATCCAAAAAAGCATGAATTTGTAGACCACAATCAGTAATAGCACGATGATTGCTTGGTGTAGCACAGGAAATACTCGGATACGAAATTGAAAATGTTGTGCAAGCGTGGCGATAAGAACAAACGCCAGTGCATGTTGACCAATGAGTGTTCCGACTAGAGCATCAAGAAGTAATCCGCAGCACCATGCGTAGGTTAACCCGGTTACCATGGCAGCATTGAGTGACCAGTAAATGACAATTAATAGCAGCCAATCTGGTCGTCCCATATTGAGCATATGCGGCATGGGCACAATGGTTAGTAGCAGCGCGATCGCTGTACTGAGTAAGATATGCATGAAACCACTACGGCTACTCATGATGCTATCAATATTAAAAATGTCATCGGCTGTGATTTGATTTAGTGCTGCTGCTTGAAGCATTATTTTTGGTTTTGTTGTTTTTGCTTGCTGCAGGGGTTTTTGCATTAGCGGTTGAGTCGCTCTTTAATGCTGTTGAGTCAGTTGTAGCTGATGAGCTCGGTGCCGATGGTGGCGTGATGGCAGGTTCAATCGCTGGTGGTTGGTACCAGATCAGCATGACTTCATAATCGCTATCGAGCTTGGCCAGGGGTTTGGCTTCTACGGTGGCAAACGTTTCAGAGGGATTGCGTTCCATTTTAGTCACGATACCCACGGGATAACCGGCGGGGAATACCCCACCCAATCCTGAAGAAATTAATAAGTCACCTACTTTGATGTCTGCTTCGCCAGTTAGAAAAGGCAGATTCAGTTGGTTGAGGTTACCGGTGCCAGCGGCGATGGTGCGCAGACCACTGCGATTCACGCGTACAGGAATGCCATGTTCTGGGTCTGAAATTAGAATAGCTTCAGAAGTGTACCTTCCGACCTGAGTAATCTGGCCGAATACGCCGTGTGCATCGAGAATGGGTTGGCCTTTAAATACCCCATCCGTTTGGCCCTTGTTGAGTAGAACGCGGTGTCGCAATGGATCCAAATCGACATTCATAATCTGGGTTATTAACCGCTTCTTGGTGATTTCCTCAGTGGCTTCGCCGAGTTCCCGAAGTCGCTGGTTTTCAGCCGTGACCGCGGCCAGGGTTTGAACACTGACTTGCAAGTCACGCACTTGGGTAGTTAAACGAGCATTGTCGCGGCGCAGTTGTTCGCGGTCAGTCAAGTTATCAAGGACCCAGTGAGTCGCGCTAAAGGGCGCATCCACCAACCAGTGAACGGGATAAATGCTGGTTGATAATAGGTTGTGCAGCGTGGTCAGGTAGTGATTGCGGTGATCACCAACCATCAGGCCGATACTGAGCGCGGCGAGTAGTAGGAACCGTGCGACCAGTGATGGGCCACGTCCAATAATCGGGCGGGTATCGGAGCCGAAACGTGCCACGCGTGCCTTTCAATCAAAGTTGGGTGGGAACGGGTTACGCGCAACCTGCAGACTCGGCCCCGTCCCCACTGGCCAAATCACAGTTGGATGGTTATTCCAGATTAAAGAGTTGTGGGCCGTGTTCGTCGATCAATTCCAACATACGACCACCCCCACGGGCGACGCAGGTTAGCGGATCTTCGGCCACCACCACGGGTAGGCCGGTTTCTTCCATGAGTAACTTGTCAATATCCCGCAATAATGCGCCACCGCCGGTTAAAACAATGCCACGCTCAGCCACGTCTGCACCCAGTTCTGGTGGGGTTTGTTCTAGGGCCACCTTGACCGCACCAACGATGCCTGAGAGGGGTTCCTGAAGCGCTTCGAGGATTTCATTGGAATTTAGTGTGAAGCTCCGGGGAACACCCTCAGATAGGTTTCGTCCCTTCACTGACATTTCACGAACCTGTTGGCCGGGATAGGCTGAGCCGATTTCGATCTTAATACGTTCGGCGGTCGCGTCGCCGATCAGGATGCCATAATTACGACGCACGTAGTTGATGATAGCTTCGTCGAAGCGGTCACCGCCGATGCGCACCGAGGACGCATACACAATGCCGTTCAATGAGATGACGGCCACTTCCGATGTGCCTCCACCGATGTCCAGCACCATCGAGCCACAGGCTTCGTGGACGGGTAATCCAGCCCCTACGGCGGCAGCCATCGGTTCTTCGATCAGTCGCACCCAGCGAGAACCTGCGCCTTCAGCGGATTCTTGAATGGCGCGACGTTCCACTTGGGTTGAGCCGTAAGGTACGCAGATCAATACGCGTGGACTGGGGCGAATCATGCGGTTCCCGTGAACTTTACCAATGAAGTATTTCAGCATTTCTTCGGTGATCGTGAAATCCGCGATTACGCCGTCTTTCATCGGGCGAATCGCCGTGATGTGACCCGGGGTGCGGCCCAGCATCCCCTTGGCTTCGGCGCCGACCGCTTCGATTTTTTTGCCGCCACGGCCGGGTTCCTCACGAATCGCCACCACGGAGGGTTCATTCAGGACGATGCCGCGACCGCGCACATAAATCAGGGTGTTAGCGGTGCCCAAGTCAATAGAGAGGTCGTTGGAGAAGTAACCTCGGAGGTTCTTGAACATGTTTATTTTTTCAGGGGAAGAGGTGGGCGAAAATAGGCCGCTACTCTATGGCTTTACCTGTGCTATTTCAATGCTGTTGTCATGCTTATTGTTGGGTTTTTTCAGAGAATAGAAAAGCTGATTTCTGATGGAGCCCTGTTATCCCCATGATGGATCAATGAGTACCCTGTAGTTGTCGACTCATTGTGGGAAAAAGTATGTTCTCTAGATGCGACAGTGAATCGGTCGGCGTGTATCATGGTCAATTCGTGATATGGCCTTGGCGGCCATGATTCCACCGAACGAAACATGAGTCCAAAACGATGAGTTTGACCCGCGAAAATATTGCAGCCATTGCCCACTTGGCGCGCTTGGCAATTACCGAGGATGAGTCGGCCGCGTATGCCGGCAGTCTGTCGAAAATTTTGCATCTAGTTGAGCAATTAAATGTTGCTAACGTCGCGGCCATCGAACCGATGTCACATCCACTGACGGGTATGGTTCAGCGTCTACGTGAGGACCAAGTGACGGCCACGGATGAACATGAAAAGTTCCAGCGTAATGCGGCCAAAGTTTCTGATGGGCTGTACCTAGTGCCGAAGGTGATTGAATAATGGCTGAACTGCATACTCTCACTCTGGCCGAACTGGCGGCAGGGTTAAAGTCTAGAGCATTTTCCAGTGTTGAATTAACTCGTCACTTTCTGTCTCGTATCGAAAAATTCGATGCGGAGCTGAATGCATTCATTACCGTGACTCCAGAATTAGCTTTGGCTCAGGCTGCCGATGCGGATATGCGTATTGCAACTGGCACTGCGTCAAGACTGACCGGCTTGCCGCTGGCGCATAAGGATATTTTTTGTACCGATGGTGTGCTAACGACCTGTGCGTCCAAGATGCTCTCCAATTTCATCTCCCCCTATGACGCTACCGTGGTAGGTCGTTTGAAACAGGAGGGCATGGTGATGCTAGGTAAAACCAACATGGATGAGTTTGCCATGGGGTCTTCTAATGAAACCTCTTTCTATGGTGCGGTTAAAAATCCATGGGATTTAGCCAAGGTGCCTGGTGGGTCCTCTGGTGGGTCTGCTGCTGCGGTAGCAGCACGTATTGCTCCGGTTGCTACGGGAACGGATACCGGTGGCTCAATCCGTCAACCAGCAGCATTAACGTCATTAACGGGTATTAAGCCTACTTATGGGCGTGTATCGCGTTACGGAATGATCGCCTTTGCCTCAAGCCTGGATCAAGGTGGAGTGATGGGGTTGAGCGCTGAAGATGCTGCACTATTGTTGCAATCCATGGCCGGATTTGATGAACGAGATTCCACCAGTGTGGATATGCCGGTTCCAGATTATGCGGCGACGTTAAATCAATCATTAAAGGGCTTAAAGATCGGTCTTGTTAAAGAGTTTTTCGAGCAAGGTTTGAGTGAAGAAAATATCAAGCCCGTAAAGGAAGCGCTTACGGTCTATGAGCAGCTGGGTGCGCAGTTGGTGGAAGTCAGTTTGCCTAATTTGCCGCTATCAGTGCCCACTTACTATGTGGTGGCGCCTGCTGAATGTTCCTCAAATTTGTCGCGTTTTGACGGTGTGCGTTTCGGTTATCGTTGTGAGAGTCCGCGTGATTTGATGGATCTCTATACTCGTTCGCGGGGTGAGGGCTTTGGTAGTGAAGTTAAGCGTCGCATCATGACTGGCACCTATGTGCTGTCAGCCGGCTATTACGATGCTTATTACCTACGCGCACAGAAAATCCGTCGTTTAATCACTGAAGAGTTCGCTGCGGCGTTTCAGAAAGTGGATGTGCTGATGTGTCCTACATCGCCAACTACCGCATTCGATATTGGTGCCAAGGTGGATGATCCAGTGACGATGTACCTGAATGATATTTATACCATTGGTGCTAATCTTGCCGGATTACCCGCAATGTCGATTCCCTGTGGTTTCTTAGCTGGTTTGCCAGTAGGTCTGCAGATTATTGCTGGCCATTTTGCCGAAGCTAAGTTATTAAATGTTGCGCATGGCTATCAACAGGTCACGGACTGGCATAAGCGCATGCCGGAACGTTACGCGTGAACACCACTATGCAGAGTGATGCTATGAGTTGGGAAACAGTAATTGGTTTAGAAATTCACGCGCAGTTGGCGACCCGTACAAAGATCTTTTCAGGGTCGTCAACAGCGTTCGGTGCTCCGCCGAACACTCAAGCGAACTTGGTTGATCTAGGCTATCCGGGTGTATTGCCGGTGCTCAATCAGCAGGCAGTGAAAATGGCCGTGAAGTTTGGTTTGGCGGTGGGCGCTACCGTGGCAACACGATCGGTTTTTGCACGTAAGAATTATTTCTATCCGGATTTACCCAAGGGTTACCAAATCAGTCAGTATGAATTACCGATTGTCGAGCACGGTAAGATGGATATTCTGCTGGAGGATGGTAGTTCTAAGACCATTCGCATTACCCGTGCGCATCTAGAAGAAGATGCTGGAAAATCGCTCCATGAAGATTTTCATGGCTTTACTGGTATTGATCTGAATCGTGCCGGCACGCCACTGATCGAAATTGTCTCTGAGCCAGACATGCGGTCTGCCAAGGAGGCGGTGGCCTATATGAAGAAAATACACACTTTGGTTCGTTATCTGGACATTTGTGATGGCAATATGCAGGAAGGTTCGTTCCGTTGTGATGCCAATGTTTCTGTTCGCAGAGTGGGGGCTGAAAAGTTCGGTACTCGTTGCGAGATCAAGAACCTTAATTCCTTCCGTTTTATTGAAAAAGCAATCAACTACGAAGTGGCTCGTCAGATTGAGTTGATTGAAAGCGGTGGAACGGTGCAGCAGCAGACCCGTCTGTTCGATCCGGACAGGGGTGAGACGCGTGCACTACGTTCCAAAGAAGAGGCTAACGATTATCGTTACTTTCCTGATCCGGATTTGTTGCCCGTGGTGCTGGATGATTTATTTATAGATGGTATCCGCGCGACCTTACCGGAGTTGCCTGATGAGAAGGCGCAGCGGTTAGTGCGTGACTTCGATCTGCCTGCCTATGATGCCGGCGTACTGACCGGCTCACGTGAGGTGGCTGAATTTTATGAAAAAGTTATCAATGAGGTTAAGGGTGATGCTAAGCAAAACGCCAAACTTGCTGCTAATTGGGTAATGGGCGAGGTGTTGGGTGCTTTGAATCGTGATGGACTCGATATTACTGAAAGTAGGGTCAGTGCAGAGGCCTTGGCCTTATTGCTCTCGCGCATTAATGACGCCACGGTTTCAGGGAAGCTGGCTAAAGAAGTATTCGAGGCGATGTGGTCTGAAGGCAAGGGTGCTGATGACATCATTGATGCTAAGGGCTTGAAGCAAATCACCGATGTGAGTGCAATCGAGAAAGTGATTGATGAGATCATGGCTGCTAACTCGAAACAACTGGCCGACTACCGTTCGGGCAAAGATAAGCTATTTGCGTTCTTCGTTGGACAGGTCATGAAGATCACGGCGGGTAAGGCAAACCCCAACCAAGTGAATGATTTGCTCAAGAAAAAGTTGGCAGGTTGATGCTGATGACCGATTCGCACGACTCTGATTGTTTGCATCGTTTTGATTTTGAGCAACTCCCGATCCGTGGGTTGCTCATTCATATGGATGCCTCTTGGTTGGCTTTGCAGGAGCATCGTGACTATCCGCCTGTTATTCAAAAAATCTTGGGTGAAGCGGTAGTCTCCGCGGTCTTACTGGCGGCTACGGTTAAATTTGATGGGCAATTAACGCTGCAGATGAAAGGCGAGGGTCCAATGCATTTGCTGCTTGCTCAATGTACAGCAGGTTTGGGAGTCCGTGGATTGGCTCGCTATCGCGCTGCGGAATTGCCTCAAGGTGAGGTCACGATTCAAGAGTTAGCAGGTGATGGAAACCTCACGGTTACGTTGGAAAGCGAAGATTTGCAGCAGCGCTATCAGGGCGTGGTACCCATGTCGGGTCGTCGGTTGGCTGGGTGTTTGGAAGCTTATTTTGAGCAATCTGAACAATTGCCTACCCGTTTGTGGTTGCATGCCGATGAGCAGGGTATTGCGGGGATGTTGTTGCAGCGGTTGCCTGCGCCTAAGTCGGAAGTGCAGCCGCATCGTGATGCGGAGTTAATTCAGTTTTCACAGTCCCAGCAATGGGATGATGACTGGCAGCGGGTGCAATTAATAGCCGATACGCTAAAACCAGATGAATTAAGGCAGCTCACCGATCTAGATATTTTACGTCGTTTGTTCCATGAGGACGATTTGCGTTTGTTTGATTCGGTCCCTGTGTACTTTAAATGCCGTTGTTCGCGGGATCGAGTTAGTGGCATGTTGCAGTCCCTAGGGTACGATGAAGCCAAGAGTGTTTTGGCTGAGCAGGGGCAAATCGAAGTGCTATGTGATTTCTGTAATCGAGCTTATGTCTTTGATGCAGTAGACGTTGCTCAGTTGTTCGTCGCTGTGTCTGCTGGTGTCACGACTCCAAGTCGCCACTGACGATCTGCAGGTGCTTGTAAGTGTAGTGGTGGCGTGTCACTTCTATTTCATATGAGTTTTCTTCGCATAATGCGGATTATTCGTGCCCGCTTAACGCAACTTTGCACTAATTACGATTACTGGTCAGCCCATTTTGCGATCATTCGGATTCACGAAAGCCCTATACTTACTGATTCTTCATTCATAGCGAATAGCCCATGAACGCAATTTCTCGCCCTCGCCGTTACGGTGTATGGATTCTGGTCGCCCTAGTTGCCGCTGGTGGTGTGTACTACTGGTCTAAACAGGCTAAGAAAACGGATGTTATAACGCTGGATAAAACGGCGGTGAAACGGGGTAATTTGGTTGAAACCATCGCCTCAACCGGCCAATTGTCTGCTTTGCAAGACGTGACTGTGGGGGCGCAGGTCTCAGGGATCGTGACCAAAGTGTTGGTTGATTTTAATGATTACGTGAAGAAAGGCGATTTGATGGCTGTCATCGATCCGCAAACTCTGCAAGCTCAAGTGGATTCATCACGAGCAACATTGGCTCAACGTCAAACGGCATATAAAGAAGCGGTTCAACAGTTGGAAGATGGCAAGCCCTTACATGCGAAGGGTTACCTTTCTGATAAGGACTTACGTACCTTGCAAGTGGCTGTCAGTACCTCTAAGGCGCAGCTTGACGCGGCCACCACCGATTTCAACAAGCAAAACGTACAACTACAGTATGCAGAAATTCGTGCCCCGATGGATGGCATTATTTCTAATCGCAATGTCGATCCTGGTAATACGGTACAGTCCAGCATGCAGGCGCCGACTATGTTTGTCGTCTCTTCTGACCTACATACCATGAAGATTCTCGCTAGCGTCGATGAAACACAGATTCCTCTTATCAAGGAAGGCATGAAGGCACGATTTACTGTGTCCGGTATTCCAGACAAAACCTTTAATGCGTCAGTACGTCAGGTTCGACTGAAGTCCACGACAACCCAGAATGTGGTCACTTATACCGTGGTGTTGGATGCTGAAAATCCTGAGTTACTGTTGTTTCCGGGGATGACCGCCACGATTAATTTTATTCAATCCAGTCTTGAAGATGTTTTGCTTATTCCCAATAGCGCGTTGCGCATTAACATTCCCACGGACATGCGTGTTGCCACTGATGTGGGTCCGCTTAAGGCACAAGCAGAGTCCAGTCAGTCGGCACAGGTTGCAGATGGGAAGCAAGCCTCATCAGTGACGGTTGGTTCATCCTCAAGCGTCAGTGTTGCTGCCATCGGTATGTCTACTGAAAAAGTACAGAGCAGTCATAGTGCCGGTGGTATGTTGGCTAGGGAAGATGGCGCGGCTTCTTCAGGCTCCTCTGGAAGTGGTATGTCTGGTCAAAGGGAACGAGGCCAAAATGGCGAACATACTGGTGGCGGTATGCGTTCTGGTGCAGATGGTGGCGGTTCTTCTGATGGTTCCGTAGGTGGTATGTCCGGTCGTGACAGAAGCATGGCCAGTGATGCTGGGACATCGTCATCAGGTGCCGGTGGCGGCATGTCCGGTCGTGATAGAGCTCAGTCCGGTGAGGCGGGTGGTTCGCTAGTTGCGTCCAGTGAGGGTGGTTCTTCCACCGGTGCCATGGGCGGTGGTATGTCTGGATCCAAGGACATGGGTCAGAGTAGTAGTCATTCTGGCGGTGCTCGCACTATCCGTACAGCTGTATGGATGGTCAATGCAGAGGGTAAGGCTTATCGCGTACCTGTTCGTGTGTTAGCCAGTGACCTCACCAGTTCAGCTGTTGAGCCGCTTAATGCAGACGCCTTGAAAGAAGGTGATGAGATTGTCACTCGAGTGATCAATCCTAACAGTTCAAGTTCTTCCACTTCGTCGAGCAGTCGTAATGCATTACAGGGATTTGGTACCTCCGGTGGGTTTGGTGGTGGCAGTGGTGGGGGCGGTTTCAGTGGCATGGGTGGCGGTGGTGGCAGATAAGTCATAGGGGCGCACATGTCTAATGCTTTTAAAGAAGCGGCCGAAGCAGGGATGCCCCTGCTTCGTGTACGTGGTCTGACCAAGATGTATCACTTGGGTGAGGACTTTTGGGCCTTGCGCGGTGTTGATATCGACATCCATGAAGGTGAGTTGGTGTCTATCATTGGCCAGTCTGGTTCTGGTAAATCCACGTTATTGAATATTCTGGGTTGCCTTGATCGACCTACTGGCGGTGATTACTGGTTGGCAGGTCACCATATCAATAAAATGAATTCAGATGATTTGGCAGCGGTCCGTAATCAGGTTCTGGGTTTTATTTTTCAGAGCTTCCATTTGCTGCCGCGGTTAACCGCACTAGAAAATGTGATGTTGCCGCTTGGCTACGATCACCTTAGAAAACATCCCGATATGCGTGCGGCAGCTGTGGCGGCATTGGAGCGCACGGGACTTGGAGATAAATTAAATAATCGACCTACCCAGATGTCTGGTGGGCAGCAGCAGCGTGTGGCCATTGCCCGTGCTTTGGTGAACAAACCCTCACTGCTGATGGCGGATGAACCGACAGGTAATCTCGATAGTAATACTGCCCGTGACATTCTTAATTTGTTTAAAGAACTCAATCGTCAGGGTACTACGGTGATGATCATTACCCACGATCCGAATATTGCTGCCAACACCAATCGTAAAATTGAAGTCCGTGATGGCTTGGTTATTGGTGATACAAAAATAGAACATCCGGGAGTGGCGGCATGACCTATTGGCTATTGCTCAAGACGGCGATTCAGAGCATTCGTCTAAATTGGCTGAGAACCCTATTAACGTTACTGGGTATCGTGATTGGTGTGGGTTCAGTTATCGCAATGACAGCCGTAGGTCAGGGAGCTCAAGACACCGTGGTAGCACGCATCTCTGCCATGGGCAGTAACCTGTTGATTGTGAGTTCGAATTCAACCCGTACTGGTGGTGTGAGTTCTGGTCGTGGTTCGTCTTCCGGTTCGCGCAGCACGCTGTCTATTACGGATGTGGACTTCTTGCGCAAAACTTTGACTTCATCGTCTGGGCTGACCCCTATCGTTAATGCTACTGGCCAGTTGATCTGGGGCGCTTCAAATTATTCCAGCAGTGTGAATGGCGTGAGCGTTGATTATCTTAATGTCCGTAATCGTGAAATTGATACCGGTGTCATGTTCAGTGAGGCTGAGCAACAGAACCGTGCAACGGTAGCCGTAGTAGGGCAGACGGTCATTACAGAATTATTTGCTGGTGAAGACCCTGTAGGACAGCAAATCCGTATTGGGCGTATCCCTTTTACCGTGATTGGTACGCTCAAAGAATCAGGGTCGGGTTTTGGTGGGGATAACGATGATCTTGTGCTGGTTCCTTATACCACCGCACAAGCTCGTCTGTCGGGTAATCAGTACGTTAGTGCAATCTGGATCAAGGCTGTAGACAAGGAAAGCATGACGCCACTTCAAGAGCAACTCACGCTTCAATTGCGTACAGCTCATCGTCTCGCTGACAGTGCGGAAGATGATTTCACGGTTCGTAATCAAGCTGAAATGATCAGTCTGGTTTCTCAGTCCACCGATACATTCACCCTGTTGCTTGGCGCCATTGCAGGCATTAGTTTGCTGGTGGGGGGTATTGGCATCATGAATATGATGTTGGTGGCCGTGACTGAGCGTACCAAGGAGATTGGTTTGCGCATTGCGGTGGGTGCGCGTGGCAGCGACATCTTGCTACAGTTTTTGGCTGAGTCTGTATTGATATGTATCATGGGCGGGCTGTTGGGTCTTTTGTTCGGTGTTGGAGGCGCGTATGTGTTGCAGCACTTCTTTAGTGTGAATACTTCTTTGTCTACCAATACTATGATCATTTCAGTCGGGTTTGCTGCTTTCGTGGGGGTGGCGTTCGGTTTATATCCAGCCTATCGAGCTTCTAAGCTCGATCCAATCGAAGCATTGCGTTACAGCTAATCTTGTTCTTTCGACCTTCCTACTATTCGAAGGAAGGTCGATTACGATCGCATTAACTCTCGCTATAACTGGCTTTGTGGCGCGTGCATTGCTGGCATCGTTGATGTTGTAGACATGCCGATTGTTGTGTGGCTCTCGTTAGTGAGGGGCCGAAATCAAACCGCGTATCATCGTCCGTGAATGCACAGGCGTAAACGCTCAATTGTCCCCCGCTTTTCACAATCATCCGACTATGCATGCACATGAGTGATGTTGTGCTGTCCATGGCTTGAAGTGGTGCAGAAAGATTCGATTTTGTGCCTAGTTTTCCAAGTTCGGGTAGCGCAATAATTTGTGTATTTACCGGTAATCTTGCTTTTTGAAGTAGCTGTACATAACGATCATGGACTATGCTGGGGTTTTCATCCGGCAACATTTGTCGCGCAATCGAGATTGCAAATCCTTGTTCATGGAGCAATTGTAGGGCATCCATGGCTCGTTGAAAGTTTCCCCAACCACGTGCTACATCATGTCGATGCTGATCCGGATAATCGATGCTGATACGGAACGATAATGAATGCCTTTGTTGTTTTAGTAACTGTAATTGGTGGAGTCGCTTCAATAAGGGTGCGGTGCCATTGCTGAGAATGAGGCAAGGCTTCAAGTTCAGGGCATATTCCAGAATTTTGACGATGTCCTTAACGATTAAGGGTTCACCGCCAGTGAAACAGAACCGCTTTACGCCCAGTGCCGCGGCTTCATCTAAATACGGTTTGATTTCATTCAGCTTGATGCGTTCGAGTCGCGTATCGCCAGGGCGCGAGCCTTCAAGGCAAAACGGACATTCAAGATTGCAGGCGGTGCCGGTGTGAATCCACAGTTCATCAAGGTGTTTTAGGCTCACATGAGTCATGGTCTGAGGGCTTAAAGATTGAACTTACTTTGATGTATCGTCATTACGCGTTGGCTTGGTCGGCCAGATAAAGCTTGATGCAGGCGCTGCGGATGGACGGTCGGGTAGAGGTACGGACTGGTCTGCTACGGCAAGGGCTTCGCGCAGTTTGTCTTTTTTGCTTTTTCGTTTGCCTTTGATGCCTCCGTGGCGATCTATCGGCATTGGAACGACGCTGTTTGGTTCAAAGCCTGCGAGCTGTTCGCGCGTGATGCGAAGCTGCTGCCGTTTCTCAATTAACCGGAAATGCGGTTCACAGTCGGCGCTGATGAAATTGACGACTATGCCGCTGGCTCCAGCGCGAGCAGTACGGCCAATGCGATGCACGTAATCATCGGTGGAGCGCGGTAGGTCGTAATTGACTACAGCAGGTAGGTGCTCAATATCAATGCCTCGGCCGGCTAAATCGGTTGCAACCAGTACTTGCAGTTCGCCGGCCTTGAAGGCGGACAGTGCTTGGGTGCGCGCACCTTGGCTGAGTTCACCATGCAGGGCTGCAGCGTTAATGTGGTTGCGTCGCAATTTATCTGCCACATGCTCAGTAGCGTATTTTGTTGCAACAAAAACCAGCGTTCTTGGCCAGCCTTCTGATTGCAATAAATGTCTTAGCAATGGAGTTCGTTTGTCTTTATCGATATGGATGGCGCGTTGAGTAATGGCGGGACGTGATTCACTGTGTTGTTCGGGTCGAATCACAATTGGATCATGCAGTAATTGTGCGGTGAGCGATTTAATCGCATCAGGAAAAGTAGCGGAAAATAGCAGGCTTTGTCTTTTTTCTGGTAGTAACCCCAAGATACGGTTGAGTTCGTCTGCAAAGCCTAAGTCCAGCATCCGGTCGGCTTCATCCAAGACGAGCGTTTTAATCGCAGATAGCTGCAGGGCATTATGATCAACTAAATCCAGTAGGCGGCCTGGGGTGGCAATGACAATATGGATGCTACCGCGCATGGCGAGCATTTGTGGATTGATGGACACGCCACCCGAGGCAATCACGATCTTTATTGGGTGCGCCATCGATCGGGCAAATACTCTAAAAACATCACCGACTTGTGCGGCCAGTTCTCGAGTGGGTACCAGTACAAGGGCAAGAGGTGAGCGAGCAGAGGGTGTGGCTACGGAGAGGTATTGCAGGATGGGTAGAGCAAACGCAGCAGTTTTACCCGAACCCGTATGGGCGGCGGCGTGCACATCACGACCCTGCAAAATAGCGGGGATGGCCGCACGTTGAATGGCTGTGGGTGCAGCATAGCCTTGTTCAGCAACGGCATGTAGAAGGGCAGAATTTAAACCAAGCGAGGTAAATGACATCTAGAAACCTGTAGTCACCAGAGCCGCCATCATAAACCCTTGAGCGGGCCGAATGCTGACAGTCTCTGCTTCTTGGATGATCGTCGCCAACAATGTAGTGCCGACCGTGATTGACGCTGTTAAACTGCCTTATCTATAAAGCGCCCGTAGCTCAGTTGGATAGAGCACTTGGCTTCGAACCAAGGGGTCGGGAGTTCGAGTCTCTCCGGGCGCGCCATTATTCATATAAGAGCGCACCATCGCATCGTTTTTAATGGCCGATGATGCGAATTCGATATTGGAACGTTCATGCGTTTTTTCTGCTACTTCAGCACGATGGTTTTGGGTCTGTTCCTATCTAGCTCACTTTGTGCGGCGGACGGTCCACTGGGTATCGATCATCGTCTCGACTATGACAACAGTGGCATCTGGGATCGGCAGGTTCAGCTGAATGTCATTAACGGACTCTTGGCTGTCGATGTGGCCGGTGCCCTGTGGCTTGGGCATGACACCAGGCTGGGAAAAACCTTCTGGTATTCCATGGATGCCACACTTGCAGGTACCGTTTCGTCGCAAATTTTGAAGCGGGTATTTAGTCGAAAGCGTCCCATTGATAGTGAAAGTCCGAATGAATGGTTTGCCAACAGCGGTCACCAAAGCTTCCCGAGTGGTGAAGTGACAGTGATGACTGCCATGGTGACGCCATTCATTTTAGAGTATCGACATGATTATCCGGCGGTGTATGCACTGGAATTGTTGCCGTTTTACGATGCCGTTGCGCGCATGAAAGTGCGGGGTCATTGGCAAACGGATGTGCTGGCAGGGTTCGCACTTGGAACGGGGGTAAGTCTGCTAGCGCATTCGCGGCAGTCACCTTGGCTGGTTTCGGTACTCCCTGATGGCATCACTATCGGAGTTCATACGCGTTTCTAGCAAGATGCAAAAAAGTTACTTAAAGTTCGCGCAAGCCGGAAGTGATCGGTAATTTTGCTGCGCGTATACCGGGCATGATGCCGCCGATAAACGATAAGGCCAAAGCGTATAACAGTCCTTTCAGCAGCAGTGCGGGCGTGACCGCAAAAGCGAAGGTAATTTGGCTGAAGCTGGCAAAGTTTAAGGTTGATGCACGGATACCGTTGAAGCCTAAATAGGCAATCAGACAGCCTATGGCACCGCCGAATAAACCCAGTAACATTGATTCAGCTACCACGGAGCTGACCACCGGCCAGGCACCAAAGCCGATGGCGCGTAGAGTGGCGATTTCGCGAGTGCGTGCTGATACCGCAGAGTACATGGTATTTAAGGCACCAAAGATCGCGCCTAGACCCATTAAGAAGGCAACGGTATAGCCCACCGCATTGATCAGTGTTGATAAACTTTTGGATTGCTCTGAAAAGTAATCGTATTCGCTGAGTACGCGTACATTGAGTCGTGGGTCGACGCTGAGTTCATCTTTAAATTGGCGAATGGCGTCAGCCGAGATGAGTTTTGCGCGTACCGACTGAAAAGTGGGCCCGCGACGATATGCACCTTGCAGTACGGTGGCATCGGTCCATATTTCAGATTCCGACACGCTTCCGCCATCGTCGAAGAGACCGACGACATCCCAATCGGTGGTGCCCCAGCGAACGGTCTTGCCGACATCAAGTCCAGCAAATTGCGAGGCTGCGCCGCGACCTACAATGACTTCAAAGCGTCCCGGTGTGAACATGCGCCCCTGTATCAGTTTGAATTGACTGCGTACCTGGGTGGCCTGGGTACTGATGCCACGTAGTGGGACATTGGCTTCAGTACCGGTACTGCGCATCGGTACATCAATGATCACATACAGTTCTGGTGAGGCGACCGACATTCCGTTTTGTTTGACCACGGAATTGGCACTACTGATGATGCGCGTTTGCTCTAAGCTTAATCCGCTGGACAGTTCAGCCGCCGAGCCACTACGTAAAACGATAGCCACGTCTTTTGCGCCGGCTTGATCGAGAGTAGCGCGAAAGCCTTCTCGCATCGATAGTACGCCAACCAGAATGGCCACCACGCCTGCCAGCCCCACAATAGCCACAATCGAGGCAGCCTTGCGTTCGGTGATGCTGCGCAGGTTGGATACAGTGATTGTCGTAATTTGTGATAGGTCATTAAGCATGATGAGCAAGATTATTTAGCGGATTGTTGTAGCGTGTGAATTAAAGGATTCAACCGCGTCGTAACGCATCAGTAATCTTCAATTGCCAGGCTTGCCAGCAGGGCACTACACCGGACACTATGCCGAGTAATGCCATGCAGGTAATGCCAAGAAAGTACGCATGGTGAGGTACCGTCATCAGTGGAAGAAATTGTTTAACGGCTTCAGCGATACCTTTCACTGCCAGCGTACCCAGTAATAATCCGATTAGGCCGCCAATAAAAGTAATCAATAAGGCTTCTGCTAGAATTAAGGCAGTGACTTGAGTGCTGGTAAAACCTAGGGTTTTCATTATGCCTATTTCACTGGTTCGTTCGCGTACGGATTGCGCCATACTGTTGGCAGTAACAAGCAGCATTGTAAAAAATACAGCCACGACGATTACGGTCACGATAGCGCTGACATTACCAAATTGATTGGCGAAGCTTTGTACGAAGGCTTTCTCGGTGCTGGTTTTTGTTTCGGCTGATGAGTTGGCAAACATCGTGTCGATATGTGCTGCAACTTGTGCACCTTGGTTTTTATCTTTTAGCCGTAGGCCAATCCAGCCTATATAGTCTTGGTTGGCTAATCCCTCATTGAAATAGTCATAATGGAAATATAGGCCATTGGTATCACCGTTCGCATTATCGAAGATGCCTACTATTTTCATGTCCCAAGTGTTACTACCGTCTTTTTTGAAATAGATTGCAGAACGAATGGGTACGATATCGTTGACTTTCCAGCCCATGGTGTCGGCCATGGCGCGACCCACTAATGCGCCGGTACGTTCTTGCATCCACGTGCTCAGGTGCTCGGGGTTGACGACGATTTCTGGATACACATCTTGCAGTGCTGTCTCTCCTAGTACGGGGTAGCTAAATACTTGGGTGCGTTCATCTTTGAAATAGCCACCAAACCAGTTTAGTGAAATGGCCGAGCGCACGCCTTCAACTGCGCGTACTCGTTCTAAGTAACTGCGTGGTAGTGGTTGTGTGAATGACACTTTGTGCATGCTCATCAAGCGATCCTGGCCGGCCAGATCTACGCCGCCAATAAGGGCATACTGTAAGGCTTCGACTAGGGTGAATAGGATGAAGGCCACGATAATGGAGGACAATGTCAAGATCATCCGCGAGCGTTTTCTGCCGAGATTGGCCCAGAGTACTGACCACATTAGAGGGTTTCCTTGACCAGTTGGCCTTTATCCAGATGCAGTATGCGTTTGGCGCGTTCTGCAGCGCGCGGGTCATGTGTCACCATGATAATGGTTTTGCCTTGCTGCTCATTCAAGGCTTGTAATAAATCAAGAATTTCATCACCCGCCTTGCGATCGAGATCACCGGTGGGTTCATCGCATAACAACAACATGGGGTCTGAAACGATGGCACGGGCAATACCTACGCGTTGTTCTTGCCCGCCCGAAAGTTCACGAGGTTTATGTTGGGCGCGATCGTTAAGTCCCACCAACTGCAAGGCTGCTGCTGCGCGTTTCTTACGTTCGGTGGCTGACAACTTGGTCAGTAGTAAAGGTAATTCCACATTACGTTGTGCCGTCAGTGCTGGAAGTAGGTTGTACATCTGAAATACAAAACCAACGTTGTCTGCACGCCATCTACCTAGCGAGGCATCATCGAGTTGGCTGATGTCGTATCCTGCAACTTCGATAGTGCCCGAGGTGGGGCGATCTAGACCGCCCATCAGATTAAGCAGTGTGGATTTTCCAGAGCCAGAGGGGCCCATCAAGGCTAGAAAATCACCCTCAGGGATCTCTAGATCAAGTCGCTGTAATACCTGTACCCTTTCCGTGCCGCGTTGAAAGTGTTTTGTCAGGTCTTTAATTCGAACCAATGTGTTCATTAATGGATTCCAGATAAATAAGCTGTGATGCGGTTAAGTGACCAACTAGCAGGTTCCGTACTGTTGGGATCACGGCGACGGGATTTTAACTTTGACTTTGGCGCCATCTATCAGGGTTTCACTGGGTTGTATCACCACGCTATCACCAGTTTGAATACCGCTGAGAATCTCGATGCGGTTACTGTGCTCACTGCCAGTACTGACGGCTACTTTTTCCAAGGTGTTGTTGGTTACGCGCCAGACGTAGTTGTTACCAGTTGTGCGGATAACGCAATTGCTGGGAAGTTCTACGGCCTGGTGGGCTGGGTTGGTCGTGATTTCAGTGTGGTCTAAGAACCGTACTTTTACACCCATATCGGGCAAGATGCGTGGATCTAGCTGATCAAAACCGATGCGGACTTTGACAGTGGCCTTTTGACGGTCTGCAGTCGGTACGATGCTAATGACATGACTAGGTATGGTCCATTCAGGATAAGCATCCAGCGTGGCTTCGGTTTTTTGTTCGTCGGTTATGCGGTTGATAAAGGATTCATTGACATCGACCTCTACTTCGCGTGAATCCATGTCAACAATGGTCGCGATGCCAGTGCGTGTAAAGCCGCCTCCTGCAGAAATAGGCGAAATCATTTCGCCGGGTTGGGCATCTTTAGAAATCACTACGCCTGTAAACGGTGCTCGTACAGTGAGATCGCTGATGTTCTGTTGCTGCAGTTCTACATTGGCTTGTGCAACGTCGAATTGTGATTGTAAGGCTTGTAGCTGAGCCTGCAGTGCTGCAACGGTCGATTGCAAGCCATCGAATTCTGCTTCACTAATGAGGTGTTCGGTGCGTAACTGTTCACCACGGTGGGCTGCGCGCTGTGCTTCTTCTAGTCGAACCTTGCTCTGGCTTAATGCTGCTTTGGCGGCCAGTGCTTGTTGCTTGGATAGCTCCACTTGTCGATCCGTGGTGCTGGTATCGAGTGTGGCCAGTATTTGGCCGGCTTTAACACGCATGCCTTCTTCGATTAATACTTCAGAGACTTTCCCAGTGACTTTGGCGGATACCGTGGCTTGTCTGCGCGCGACCACATAGCCTGATGCATCAAGTACGGCGTTGGTGCCCATGTTGCGAGTGCTGGTGGCGGAGGTCACTTCCACTTCGATGAGTGGGTGGCTCGATCGCCACAATCCGGCAGCTACCAATAAGATCACGGCGACGACGATGAGTTTGATGGCGGTCCCGCGTGAGTGGGGTGTGTTTGAGTGAGGGGCATTGCGTTCGATACGTAGACTGTTTAGAGCGTTTTGATCAAGGGCCATGGGAAAGTCCAAGTGCTAGGGTCATGAGCGAGTTGCAAGCCTATCAGCAGATAGAGTCCTGCAAGTAGACGTTAGACTACCTTAATTAGTGGGTGGTGAAATAGCGGGTGGCGGTGGTTGTTTCAGCTAGGTTGTCATTCAGGGGTTGTCAGTGTGTGGTGTGTTGAGGTTGCGCCACGGTATCTTAAATCTGGCAAAGAATTTGTCCTTATATAAAGAAATTGTTATATAATGAAAGGGATAAATGACTGCTCATCCACTTCAATTTGATTCCGCCATCGATGTGTTGCGCGCGCTAGCTGAACCGACGCGCTGTCGATTGTTGGCGTTACTCAGTCACGGTGAGCTGACAGTAGGTGAGATGGCTGAAGTATTGGGTCAGAGTCAGCCGCGAATTTCGAGACATTTAAAACTATTGAGTGATGTGGCTGCCCTAGAGCGTTTTCGCGAGGAGCAGCGCATTTATTACCGTTTGACCAGTGATACACAGACGGCTCAACTGGTGTCGTTGGTGCTAGCGCGAATTGATGTTACGGACGCTATTCTGCAAAGGGATCAGCAGCAGCTTGTACAGGTGCGCGATCAGCGTGTGCGTAGTGTGAGTGCACAGTGGGCACTGGTGAGGCGTTCTGCTGAGTCAACATATAGCGATGTTCGGCTGGTGAACGCGTTCATAAGGGCCTTATTTGATAAGGCCAGTAGCCATTCGCTTGGGGATTTACTGGATGTGGGTACCGGTAGTGGCAGTATGTTAAGTGTTTTGGCTGCGCGAGCAAGGCATGCGGTAGGGTTGGATATTTCCACTCAAGCACTGCGTTTAGCACGCGCTAGAGTGCATGGTGCAGGGCTCAATCAATGCGTATTTAAGCGAGGCGACATGTACGATTTGCCATTTAATTCTTCTAGTTTTGATGCGGTGAGCTTTGATCATGTACTGTCCACTTCCGACAAACCGGGGCAAGCCTTAAAGGAAGCGGTGCGAGTATTGCGACAAGGTGGGCGCATCATCATCGTTGAAGATAAAGCAAAATTGGCCGAGATGGCGGCTGAGAACCCTCAGGTATTGATGCGGCGCTGGCTAGAGCGGGCGGGCGTGCAGTGCGATCAAGTGAAAGCACTACGTTCGGGTCAAAAGGCCAAGTTGTTAGGCGTGGCTACTCGCCAGTAAAGGCGTTTGGTTTTAATTTGGAATCACACATGTCAGAACAAGCGATTAAAGATCGTATTATCGATCACTTGGGCAAAATCACTGCACCCGTACAGGTGTCATTTGAATTTTTTCCACCCAATGATGAGAAAATGGAAGCTACGTTGTGGGAGTCGATCCAACGACTCGCGCCGCTCAAGCCACGATTTGTCTCCGTGACTTATGGTGCTGATGGATCAACACGCGAACGTACACACAATGTGGTCACACGTATTCTCAAAGAGACAGCATTAACGCCCGTACCACATTTGACGTGTGTTAATGCCTCGCGTGATGAAGTCCTCGATATCGCTGCAAATTACTGGCAGCAAGGTATTCGTCATTTGGTGGCGTTGCGCGGTGATCCCGCCCCAGGTACCCGGTTTACCCCACGTGCCGATGGTTTTGCTTATGCAGTCGATTTGGTTGCAGGCTTGAAGAAGGTAGGCGACTTTGAGTTGTCTGTCGCTGCATATCCTGAGATGCATCCTGAAGCTCCCAATGAGCAGTTTGATTTGGATTACCTCAAGGCAAAGATTGATGCCGGTGCCACGCGTGCGATCACGCAGTTTTTCTTCGATACGGACACGTATTTACGTTTTCGTGATCGCTGTGTGGCTGCGGGCATTACGGCCAGCATCGTGCCTGGTATTTTGCCCATCACTCGTTTCCCGCAAATGCAGCGTTTTGCTCAACGTTGTGGGGCATCTGTGCCGTCTTCATTGGCAGCCCGCTTTGCGGGGCTTGATGATGATGCATCTACCCGTCAGATGATTTCATTTGCGTTCGCCATTGAGCAAGTACAGAAGCTACAGCAGCATGGCATCAATGAGTTTCATTTTTATACTTTAAATCGATCGGAGCTCACCTATGCAATTTGCCATGCCTTAGGTATCCGCCCTTGATTGATAAATGTTGAGCGGCGATATTGAGCCATTCGACGATCGTGAAGGCCTAATGCGATCAATTAAGTCAGGATTATCCCTGACCTGTAACTGTAATAGTGAACTATGAACCGTAACGAACGTATTGTTGAATTTAAGCGACTGCTCGAGCAACGAATTCTGACGCTGGATGGTGCATTTGGCACGATGGTGCAGCGTTATAAACTCGATGAAAGTGGCTATCGTGGCGAACGTTTTAAGGCGTGGTCGCATGATTTGAAGGGCAATAATGATGTGTTGGTTCTCAGTCGGCCTGATATCGTCAGCGAGATTCACCGTCAGTACCTTGAAGCCGGTGCGGATATTCTGGAAACCAATAGTTTTGGTGCCAATTGTATTGCGCAGGCTGATTACCACATGGAGTCGCTGGCATTTGAGATGAATGTGGCAGCAGCGAGATTAGCCCGTGAAGCGGCCGATCAGTTTGAAAGCACTTCAGGTCGCGTGCGTTTGGTTGCCGGTGCTTTGGGGCCGACTAATCGTACGGCATCGTTATCGCCTGACGTGAATGATCCCGGCTATCGCGCCGTGAATTTCGATCAATTGGTAGAGGCGTACAGTCAGGCGACCCGTGGGTTGATCGAAGGCGGTGCTGATATTCTCTTGGTCGAGACTATTTTCGATACGCTTAATGCCAAGGCTGCGTTATTCGCGGTACGCAGTGTTCTGGATGAACTCAAATTGGATCTGCCCATCATGGTTTCCGGCACGATCACTGACGCATCGGGGCGAACACTTTCTGGGCAGACCGCTGAAGCGTTTTGGAATTCAGTGCGACATGCTAAACCCATCACTATTGGGTTTAACTGTGCGCTCGGTGCAAAGCAGTTGCGGCCGTATATCGAAGAGCTGTCGAAGATTGCTGAAACTTATATTTGTGCCTATCCGAATGCAGGCTTGCCCAATGCCTTTGGTGAATACGATGAGCATGCCTGTGAAACAGCGAGCTTTATCCGTGAGTTCGCTGAAGCGGGTTTTGTCAATATTGTCGGTGGATGTTGCGGTACGACTCCAGATCACATCCATCACATGCACGATACCGTTGCCAGTATTGCGCCACGAAAAATCCCTAAGGTTGACGTTAAGTGCAGATTGAGTGGTCTGGAGCCATTCAATATTGCTGCAGACAGTTTGTTTGTGAATGTTGGCGAGCGCACTAATGTTACGGGTTCAGCTAAGTTTCGTAAGCTGATTGAAGCTGATGATTACAGCACAGCCTTGGATATTGCTAAGCAGCAAGTGGCCAGTGGTGCACAGATCATTGATGTAAATATGGATGAGGGCATGCTCGATTCCAAAAGCGCGATGGTCAGATTTTTAAATTTGACTGCTGCTGAGCCGGATATTGCGCGTGTGCCCGTGATGATCGATTCATCTAAATGGGAAGTGATCGAAGCGGGTCTGAAATGTATTCAAGGTAAAGGTATTGTTAATTCAATTAGTTTGAAAGAGGGCGAAGCGCCGTTTCTTGAGTATGCACGTAAAATAAAGCTCTATGGTGCTGCCGTTGTGGTTATGGCTTTCGATGAGCAGGGTCAAGCAGATACCGTGGCGCGAAAAGTCTCAATCTGTCAACGTTCTTACAAATTACTGACGGAACAGGCTGGGTTTCCGCCTGAAGATATTATTTTTGATCCCAATGTATTTGCGGTGGCGACAGGTATAGAAGAGCATAATCGTTATGCCTTAGATTTTATTGAGTCCTGTGCGCAGATTCGGCGCGCCTGTCCGTATGCGGGTATCAGTGGCGGTATTAGCAACGTATCGTTTTCGTTTCGAGGCAATGAGCCCGTTCGTGAAGCGATGCACTCGGTATTTTTGTATCACGCCATCAAGAATGGCTTGAGCATGGGGATTGTTAATGCAGGACAGTTGGCAATTTATGAAGATATTCCTGTTGACTTAAAAGAGCGTGTCGAAGATGTCATTCTGAATCGTCGTGACGATGCCACTGAGCGCTTGCTTGAGATCGCGGGCCAATTTAAAGGTGAGGCTGCGACTAAGAAGGCTGAGGATTTGGCGTGGCGTCAGTGGCCTGTGACTAAGCGCCTGGAGCACGCCTTGGTTAAGGGTATAGACCAGTATGTGATTGAAGATACCGAAGCAGCCCGTCTTGAGGCAGATAAGCCTTTGTCTGTAATCGAAGGTCCGTTGATGGATGGTATGAATGTCGTGGGTGACTTGTTCGGTGCGGGCAAAATGTTCTTACCTCAGGTGGTCAAATCGGCGCGCGTCATGAAGAAGGCGGTTGCACATCTCATTCCCTTTATTGAGGCTGCACTGGGTGCTGGGGCTAAACGTCAAGCAGATGCCAAAATTGTTCTGGCGACTGTCAAGGGCGATGTTCATGACATCGGCAAGAATATCGTCGGTGTGGTGCTGCAGTGCAATAACTTTGAAGTGATTGATCTGGGCGTGATGGTGTCTTGTGAAAAGATTTTAGAAGCTGCCAAAAAAGTGAATGCCGATATCATTGGGTTGTCGGGTTTGATTACGCCATCCTTAGATGAAATGGTGCATGTGGCTAAAGAAATGCAGCGTCAAGGTTTCACGCAGCCGCTATTGATTGGTGGGGCGACCACTTCCCCGGCGCATACTTCCATCAAGATTGATCCGGGATACGCGGGCAGCGTGGTCTATGTAAAGGATGCATCGCGCTCAGTGAGTGTGTGCCGTAATCTCATTACTCCGAGTGTGAAAGCTGGGTTTCACGCCACAGTTAAAGAAGAACACGCACGCCGTCGTGAGCAACATCAGGGCCGTAAACTTAAGGCGCCGCAATTCACGATTGCTCAGGCGCGCGCTAATCATTTCAAGATTGATTGGACTGTCTATACACCGCCGGTACCGCGCCATCTGGGGATCAAGGTGTTCGAAAATTATCCCTTACAGGATTTAATTCATTACATCGACTGGATGCCGTTTTTTAATGCATGGCAATTTGCAGGAACGTTCCCAGCCATTCTCACCGATCCAGTGGTCGGCGAGCAGGCTAGTAACCTATACAAAGACGCACAAACCATGTTGACCAAAGTGTTGCGTGAAAATTGGCTTCACGCCCGTGCAGTGGTGGGTATGTTCCCTGCTAATAGTGTGGGTGATGACGTGGAAATCTACACGGATGATTCACGTACACAGGTCTTAGCGACCTTGCATTTCTTGCGTCAGCAACGGGATAAACCAGAAGGTCAGGCGCATAATTGTCTGGCGGATTATGTTGCCCCTAAAGCGAGTGGTGTGCGTGACTATATCGGTTCATTTGCTGTGGCCGCAGGATTTGGTATTGAAGACCATGTGCGACGTTTTGAAGCCGTTCATGACGATTACTCCAGCATCATGCTTAAGGCCATTGCTGATCGTTTAGCTGAGGCCTTGGCTGAGCGTCTACATGAGCGCGTACGTCGCGAAATATGGGGCTATGTCCCTGATGAGCGTAAGAGCAATGAGGAGTTGATTCGCGAGGATTATAGTGGCATCCGTCCTGCGCCAGGCTATCCAGCCTGTCCTGATCATACTGAAAAGGCAACGCTGTGGCGCTTGCTCGATGTACAGCAAAATACCGGCATGACGATCACCGAATCTTTCGCGATGTTGCCTACGGCCGCGGTGAGCGGTTGGTACTTCTCACATCCTGATTCCAAGTATTTTGCAGTGGGTCAGGTGGACTTGGATCAAGTGCAGGATTATGCGCGTCGTAAAGCCATCACCTTGCAGCAAGCCCTGCGCTGGCTGCAGCCCAATCTCGGCTTCGATGCGGATGCCGTCGAATTGGGTTAATGGGTGGGGCAAAGGTTGTTATGCTGAGAATGTCCTGATGGCGGATGACCGTATGGCTTGTTAGCCTGTTGAAATGCATTAGTTCGTGACTTTTTCGGTCTAACAGCGTAGAAGTCGCCCCCTTTTTCCGATCCTCCATCTGGGAGGGTTCAGAGGCCTTATGTCTGACCAAGAACCTACCACCGCTGCCATTTCGTTTAGTGATCTGAATCTGCCTGATCAGCTTCTGCAGACCCTTGCCGAGGTGGGTTACGAAAACCCATCCCCGATTCAGGCTCAGACCATACCGACCCTACTAACAGGACGTGATTTGCTGGGGCAGGCTCAGACCGGTACCGGGAAGACGGCGGCCTTCGCTTTGCCTATCCTGTCGCGGATTGACGTTCAGAAGCGCGCGGTACAGGCCTTGGTGTTGGCGCCCACACGAGAGTTGGCGATTCAAGTGGCCGAAGCATTCCAGCGTTATGCCGTACGCATGCCTGGGTTTCATGTATTACCTATTTATGGTGGTCAGAGCTATCAGCCACAGCTCACTGCCCTGCGTCGCGGTGCCCATGTTGTGGTCGGTACGCCCGGTCGTGTGATGGATCACTTAAAGAAAGGTACGTTGAACCTCGGTGAATTAAGTATGGTCGTGCTGGATGAAGCCGATGAAATGTTGAACATGGGGTTTCTGGAAGATGTTGAATGGATTTTGCAGCAGATGCCTAAGCAACGTCAGGTGGCGTTGTTCTCTGCCACCATGCCGTCACAAATTAAACGTATTGCCCAGACTTATCTGAATGATCCTGCGGAAATCTTGATTCGTAGCAAGACCACCACTGCTGCCAATATCCGGCAACGTTATTGGATGGTCAGTGGTCTCCATAAGCTGGATGCATTGACCCGCATGCTTGAGGTGGAAACTTTTGACGGCATGATTATTTTTGCGCGTACCAAGGTGAGCACCGAGGAGTTGGCGGCTAAGCTTGAAGCGCGTGGATATGCGGTGGCTCCATTGAATGGTGATGTGCCTCAGCAGCAGCGTGAACGTACTGTGCAGCGTTTGCGTGACGGACAGCTGGATATTCTCGTGGCTACAGATGTGGCGGCGCGTGGCTTGAATGTGGAACGTATTAGTCACGTGGTTAACTTTGACATTCCGCTTGATATTGAATCGTATGTACATCGTATTGGGCGTACCGGCCGTGCTGGACGCAGCGGTGAGGCTATCTTATTTGTTTCTCCGCGTGAGCGGCGGCTGCTTGCTGCCATTGAGCGTGCTACCCGTCAGCCCATTGAACACATGGAAATGCCGACTGTAGAAGCAGTGAATGATCAACGCATCGTGAAATTTAAATCACGTATTACCGCAGCGCTTGAGGGTGGTGAGTTAGAGCTGTTCCGCGAAGTGGTGGAGCAGTTCGAGCAGGAACATAATATCCCAGCGGTGGAAATTGCTGCTGCACTGGCTAAAATGGCGCAAGGTAAAACGCCTTTGTTGTTACGTACGGGCCCGCGCGAACGTCCATCTGAACGTGCTCCTATGCGTGAAACTAAGCCGCGTCATCAAGCTAGTTTCGAACCTGCGATCAATGAACCCAAACCTTTTGTGCGTGAGGAGAGTGAACGCGCTCGGCCATCACGTCAGTTCACGCCTGTGGCTGATGCCGAACTGTCTGAGCGTCCTAAACGCGAATCCAGAATCAAAACCTTCAATGAACAGAGTGATGTTTCGTCTCCACGCAAACCACGCTCAGTAGATCGGGATGCGCCACGTGAGTCCCGTGACTTTGCTCCTGTGCGTGAAGCGGCTAAAGAAGTTGGCATGGAAACCTATCGCGTTGCGGTAGGAACTGAGCATCAGGTTAAGCCGGGTAATATTGTCGGTGCGATTGCTAATGAGGCTGGTATTGATGCCAAGCACATCGGTCGTATCGAAATTTTTGACACCTATAGCTTAGTGGATTTGCCTGAGGGCATGCCGCGGGAAATTCTGCAACACTTAAAGAAAGTATGGGTTGCCGGTCAAGAGTTACGGATTACTTTGAAGCGCCCAGGTGCTCCAGAAGTTCGTACTGAAAACAGTCGTTATCCGGCCAAAAGCTCGATACCCGATCGGAGTAAGGCTAATCGGTTTGATCGCGCGGATGAGCGGCCACGACGTACGCTAGGTATTTCAGACCGTGGTTCGCCTCGTGAGCGTAGTGCAGGCCCTCGCGCTGGCGCTAAGAAGATATTCAGCAAAGGGGCACCTCGCGGTCGTAAATGACATCGTTTTGCTCTAGGTGGCGTTACTCGCTAGCGTCACCTATTGTTTTTGATTCAGTCTGCAAGATAGCCTGCTATCCCCATAAGTCTTTAAAGACCTTTTAATTTACACTTTAGGCTTTTAGTAATGAATGCCTTGAGGATGTAGGTCATGAGCATCAAGCATTTTATGATCGGCGTGGTTTCAGGCTTGTATGGTCTGGCCCTTACTGCCTGCAGTACTCCACAGGTGCGTACCGATTATGATGAAAGGATCAATCTGGAGCACTATCACAGCTATGTTTGGGAGCAGGGACCGCCTTTGGATAACTCAGGCGATCATGCGTTTGATAATCCACTGAATACACTACGCCTACGTGAAGCAGTAGACCAACAATTGGCTGCACATCATCTAGAGTTGGCGGTTGGTGGTACTTCAGCAGACGCGTATATCAAGCTCTCGATAGGGACACGTCAAGTGCTGCAGCGTGATGATCGTTTTCCTGTTGGTGTCGGTTTTGGGGTTGGCGCTTGGAGCCCTGGAGTGGCAAGTTCGCTCTACTTATCGAATGATGGACGGTATGGTTATCGAGAAGGAAGAATTACTATTGATATTTATGATGCGCTGACTCGTAAACCGATTTGGCACGCTACGGTTGAACAAGATCTAAGCTACTTAACCGGTCAGCAAGCACAGCAACGAATTAATGAAGTCGTGCAAGCCATATTTAATAAGTTTCCGACGGCTGTTTCTAAATAGACTTCTGACTGCATAGTGACCCGTTATAGATCAATCAGGCATGGCGCGTTTACTTACGGGTCGTGTTCTGGATGCTGCGTAAAAATTCCACAATTTTTTGGATCATATCGGCCGTTTCTCGCTCAGCAACCGGATCCCCAGCTTCAGAACGTAAAAACTCATCTCCCCACACGGGCATGAGTCGGTTGCCATGAGGGTTGATGATGGTTCTTCCATCAATGATCTGAATAATTCTGGCAGTTGGAAATTGCCCCTGATTACGTTGGCTTAATAGACTCAAGTCGGGCACGGGCGTGCTTAGTGAGCTGGCGACTGGGCCATCGCCTTTGGCTTCAGTTCCATGGCACGCTGCACAGAAGCGCTTGAACAGTTCGGCGCCAGAATATGTGCTGTAGTCAGCAGTAAAGCCTGTCCGAGACACTAGACACAGCATGAATGTGAGCAATAAGGGGTAACGCATAGTAATACCGGAAATCTCAGTGGCACGATGCTCGCCGGTGACGTAGAGGCAAGTCTATACGCACAATTCCTGATTAGACGGATATCTGGGAAGGAGTGAAGTCACAACTATTAAGGTGATGAAGGGTAGAGTAAGCAATCAGTGGTTGACCGTCTCAAGCTGAAAGCCTTGGTCTCGATAAAATTTGTAGCGTTCTCGTGCCTGTTGTTTTTGTACGGGGTCAGCACCGACAATTTCAATTAGCCGTGTGATGCCATCCTGGTGTGTGGGGATGTCATGCCCTAGGTTAATTACCGTGGACCTAAATTCTGCGGGAGGCTGATCACCTTCGCCAATCAGGACCATGATTCGCGGATGAGAAGGGGAGTGAGCGGTCATGATTTCATGCGGGATGAATGCGTGGTCGCGAAATGTCCACAGTAATTCATCTATTGTTTTTGCGGCATGACTGGATTCAACACGTAGATAGACAGTTTTTTTGAGTTGATACGATTGCTCTATCAACTGACAGGCGTGACGCATGCGAGCGTCGTCGCCTGTGCTGCTTAAAATATGAAATTCAACCCGTATCATGTGTCACTTGTGGTTAATGAGGAAGTCCATGAGCAAGGGTACGGGTCGACCTGTGCCGCCTTTATTGGCACCGGATATCCAAGCGGTGCCAGCAATATCCAGATGTGCCCATTTCATTCCTTCTACAAATTTAGCGAGGAAGCAGGCAGCGGTGATGGCGCCGGCCTCACGGCCTCCGACATTAGCCATGTCAGCGAAATTGCTCCTTAGCTGGTCTGCATACTCTTCATCCACCGGCATAGGCCAAGCGCCGTCTTCAGCACGTTTACCAGCTTGAACAAGGGCTGAGCTGAGGTCTTCATCATTACTAAATAGCCCTGAATATTGATTGCCTAAAGCTACGACACAGGCTCCGGTGAGTGTGGCGATATCAATCACTGCTTTGGGGGAGTAACGACGTACGTAGGTCAGTGCATCGCACAACACTAATCTACCTTCAGCATCGGTGTTGAGTATTTCAATGGTCTGGCCGGACATGCTTTTGACGACGTCACCTGGTTTGGTGGCGCTGCCGCTTGGCATGTTTTCACAAGTGGCAATGATGCCCACTAGATTGATCGGTAATTTCAGGTTTGCTACCGCTTTGAAGACGCCCAGTACTGTTGCGGCCCCGCACATGTCGTATTTCATTTCATCCATAGCGGCCGCAGGCTTGATGGAAATGCCGCCAGTGTCAAAGGTAATGCCTTTGCCCACCAATGCAACGGGGGCGGCTTTGCTGTTGCCTCCCTTATATTCCAGCACGATCAGGCGTGGGGGCTGGTCTGACCCGGCAGTTACCGACAAGAAAGAACCCATTTTGAGTTTGCGTATTGCCGCTTGATCCATCACCCGTACGGTAAGTGAGCTGCGATGCACTCGTGCCAGTTCCTGCGCAGTTTTGGCAAGGTAAGTTGGAGTACAAATATTGGCCGGTAGGTTACCCAGGTCACGGGTCAGCGCCATGCCGCTGCTGATGCCTGTTCCATGGCGCAATCCTTTTTCAGCTTGTATCCGTTCTTGACTGCCCAATATGGCGATGTTGAGGGTTTTTAGTGGCGATGGTGCTGGTTTTTTCGCTGTTTTAAGATCAGGAATGCGGTAGGTACTGTGCGCTGCAACTTCAGCACTGGTGCGGCCCAGGTAGTAGGCGCTGGTGGCGGCTACGGTTTCTTGTGATAGATAGCAGGTGGCATTGGTACTGCCGGTCTTCTTGACGGCATTCAACGCGGCAAGCAGGGCTTTACGATATTGTTTGCGTCCAAATTTATCTTTAGCGCCCATGCCTACTATCAGAATCCGAGCTGCGTTACCCTTTGGTACGGTTACAAGTAGGGTTTCGCCTAATTTGCCAGATACATCACCTTCTTTAATGAGGCGAGATAACGGTTTGCCAAGTTGCTGGTCCAAATCAGCGGCGGCAGCGCTCAATAAGCCTTTTTCATACACGCCGACAATGGCGCAATCGGTACGATGGCGGGTAGTGGTTGCAATAGCATGCAATTCCATAATTTTGTTTACCTTGGTGAAAGCGTCGCTAAACTGGGGGCATTAAATTGTGCTGTGGTTAAATCAAAGTCGGCAGTGTAGCCCATCTTTTCGACTATTGTGCTGACGGGTTCTTTGGGTTGATTCAATGGGATTTAGACGCGTAGATGCGAATATTAGAGCGCTACATTTTACGTGAGGTATTACAGAATTGGCTGGGGGTGACCTTTGTGTTGCTGCTCATTATGTTGTCTAACGCCTTGGCAATGGTTCTCTCCCATGCGGTTCAAGGGGGATTCAGTAGCAAGGTGGTGCTTACATTGCTTGGCCTAACTGCAGTACAGCAGATTGTGGTGTTGATTCCAGTCGGGTTGTTCATGGGCATCATGCTGGCCTTGGGTAGGCTGTGGCATGAAAGTGAGTTAACTGCAATGCAGGCCTGTGGTTTGGCGAACACTCGGGTGCTCAAGCCGGTGCTGTTGTTGGCGTTGTTGGCTGCTGCGGTGTTGGTTTGGTTGGCGCTTGAGTTGGCACCTCAATCTGGGCAAAGAGCCTTGGCGCTTCGTAGCTCAGCCTTACGTCAGGCGCAGTTTTCCAGTCTACAGCCGGGCCAGTTCGTTACCTTTGGTGGTAATGCAGGCATTGTGTTTTATGCCGAAAGTATCGATCAGGAAGGCGTGCTGCATAATATATATGCTGAGCGTAGCCTCGGCGAAGCGTTGGAGATATGGACGGCTAAACGGGCCATTCAGCAGGGTATCGGTGAGCAGCGTCAGACCTTTCAGCTCTATGAAGGGCAGTTGTACCGAGGGGTGCCGGGTCGAGGCGAATTTAGAATGATTGATTTTGCCGAAGGTGGCATCCCGGTCAGTTTGCCTGACGTAGCGGCGATAGGGCCGGATTTGGACATGCGTGATACGTCTGCCTTAATGCATTCAGAAAACCTTCTAGAGCGAGCAGAACTGCAGCGACGCTTATCAAGTCCATTGATGGTGTTAGTGCTTTCATTGCTTGCAATACCTCTATCTCGTCTTAAGCCAAGGCAAGGACGTTATGCCAAGGTGGGGTATTTTATTTTGCTGTATTTGATTTACTCAGGATTGATTGTGGTGGCCGGTAATACCATGGTGATCAATCCATCCATGGCTTGGCTAGGTATGTGGTGGGTGCATGCTGCGGTACTGTTACTGGCTGCTGCATTGTGGTGGTTGAGTGGTCGCACTGGCATGTTGAGTCTTCGTATGAGGCAGCGCTGATGTCGGTCTTATCTCGGTATGTTTTTAAAGAAGTTCTGGGCTATACCGCCTTAGTGATGGCATTGTTGCTGGTTTTAACTGGGTTATATCTGTTTCTTACCCAGATGAATGAGCTTGGTATTGGTCGCTACGGTGTTTTTGATGCGCTAGTTGTGGTGGCGTGTCGTTTGCCGCAACAGGCTTTTACAGTGTTGCCCATTGCTTCGTTGATGGGCGCTTTGTTGGCACTGGGTAATCTTGCGCGCAGTAGTGAATTGGTCGTAATGCGCGCCTCAGGCGTTTCTGTGTTTCGTCTTGCAGGATGGGTTGGTGTTGCTGGCACGTTGCTGACCGTGATCACTTGGTGGGTGGGGGATTATTTAGCGCCACCAGCAGAGCAGTTTGCTGCTGAATACAAAACATTGTCCCAAACCAATCAGCGTCAATCAGAGCGTAATGAAACCTTGTGGGCTAGAGACGGTAACGTTTTTGTTTCTGTTCATAAGCAAACGGACTTCAATAGCTTGAGTGGGTTATATGTCGTACGCTTTGATCAGCAACATCAATTACAAAGTATCGGACGGGCTGTAGCCGCCGCTGTTGATCAATCACAAACTTGGCACTTGCAGAATTATGAGGAAACTCAGTTTGTGGCTGATCAGGTAGTGGTACGTCATGAGTCCAATGCCGAGTTTCATACTAATTTATCTGCCGAATTTTTGGGTACTGCACGAGCGGAACCCGGCTCGTTGACAGGCCGAGCATTGTTAAAATACGCCAGCTACTTGGAGGCAAATCATCTTAAGTCAGATGATTATCGAACGGCTTTCTGGATACGCGTGGCACGTACCTGTTCAATTCTTGTGATTGTGATGTTGGCGGTGCCCTTTTCTTTTGGTTCGATGCGTACTTCAGGGATGGGAGCTCGTATCGTGATCGGGATATCAGTGGGGGCGGTGTTTTTTCTGTTAGCTAAGTTGCTTGGCAATGCGCGTCCTATTTATGCGCTTGATCCGCTGATTGTGGCATGGGGGCCAACAGTTGCTCTGTCGGTGGTGACGGCTATTGCTTTGGCAAGGGTGCGTTGATGATTGAATTTCAGAAGGCTAGAGTCAACGCGGTGGTATTCGCTAGCTTATTCCGTCGTCTTGGTGCCATGTTGTCCGATGCGTTGGTAGTGTTTGGTCTGTTGGCGCTGACTACCTTGTTTGTTTTTGTACCCATATTGAATCTGCTCGGTAAGAAGGCCATGGTGCCCAGTGAAGTGGGCTGGTCTATGTACTTTTTTTATCTGACAACCATGCTCGGAGTATGGCTCGGGTTTTACGGATATTTTTGGGTGCGCAATGGACAGACAATAGGCATGCGTGCTTGGCGGATTAAAGTGGTGTCGCTCGGGGGCGAAGTGCTGACCTGGGGGCAATCATTGAGGCGGTGGGTGTTGGCAGTGCTGCCGTGGTTTTGCGCTTCGGTTGCGCTTAATGTGGCCGAGCGGTGGCAGTTAGTCTGGTTAACCATCATTGGTGATGGTGTGTGTGTGCTGGGTGTATTGGGTCTGTTGCGGATGTATATACAACCAGACAAGTTGACTTGGCATGATCGTTTAAGTGGTAGTTGTATTATTTTGCTGCCTGAGCAATAAAGTGCTTGCACAATGACTGTCTAAGCTGTTATTATTAACATAATGTTTTAATTCAATGACTTACGAAAACTATTTTGATTTCAGGTCGATATTTTTCTTGAGTTGAAAGGTTGAGGTTTGTAGAATACCTCCACGGTTTGCGACTCAGGTCACATAAGAAGCGTGTTCTTGGTGACGGGGTCTGATGCTAAGTGAGTGTTGAAGTGATGTGAATGTCATTCCTTATCTTGGCTGTGTGATTGCTATTTAGTGCTCGAATCCCCCTGATTGGCCGGTGTAGTAAGACCCGGCCTTTTTTTTGTCCGAAATAAGTTGATCATGCTCTTGCCTAACGGAAACTACGCCTGTTTTGATGCTCTTGCCCTGATTTAGAGTGCATTAGATGCACATTGAAGGAGTGGCAGGTGGTTCATGGCATTGGGTGTTAAATTACTGGTGCTCTTGGCGTTGGCCAACGCTGCACCTCTGCTGGCTAAAAATATCCTGCGTGAACGGTGGTGTTATCCGCTAGATGGTCGCGTTCTTTTTTTTGATGGCCAGCCTATTTTTGGAGCCTCCAAAACGGTACGCGGCGTTGTCGCTGCTTTACTGGTCACATCATTGGGCGCCTTGTTTTTAGGGTTAGAACTGAACATAGGATTTTCCATAGCCGTCTATGCGATGGCTGGCGATTTGTCCTCCAGTTTTATCAAACGACGTCTAGGTCGAGCGTCGAGTAGTCGTGCCACTGGTTTGGATCAGATTCCTGAAGCCTTATTTCCTTTGCTGGCAGTACGTTCTGTCCTGTCCTTATCCTGGATTGATATCGCGCTGGTCGTGCTGGGGTTCTTTGTGGGTGAAATAGTGTTATCAAAACTGTTGTTTAAGTATCACTTGCGAGATCGACCTTACTAGCTGCTGTGTATGTTTATAGCTGTTCACTTTAATTCCGACGCGATCTTGTGCAGTTCATCGACAGATTTTTCTCCAGCTAGTGGCGTACCGGGTATGAGGTATTTACCCATTTTGGCGAGGCTGCCTACTAGAACTGGTTCGTAACCCACCTGACGTATTAACTCT
Source organism: Pseudomonadota bacterium (assembly GCA_947454465.1). GTDB lineage: Bacteria > Pseudomonadota > Gammaproteobacteria > Steroidobacterales > Steroidobacteraceae > CAILZL01. The sequence continues at coordinate 9,871 of CANGJP010000004.1, read as the reverse complement.
GAAACGATGCGAATTGCCTGTGGCTCATCACCTGCAATTGGCATTGCATACTGCTCGTGCTTGCTTGCCGCTTCTGCCATTTTGGCTGCTGGAATGGCGTTAAATGCACGGACGATGCGTGCCTTCGGTAGGAAAGTTATCGATGCTAGCCCCACGCCCTGTTCACGCGCCGCGATGGCCATTTCTCCATCGCGTGAAACGATGGGGTTGGACGCATCGATAATGATTTTATCGTTGATTAATTCACCCAGTTCGACACCGAGTGTAGGTAGCGCGGCATAGGGCACCGCAATCAAGAGTACGGAGCCATAGGCGGCAGCCTCTCTGGGTGTGCCCGCGTGTGCACGAGAGCCTAATGTCGATGCCAGTTGTTGATCATCCTCAAGATGTTGTGAGGAGAACATTACTTGGTGGCCTGTATTCAGCCAGGCTTTGCCAAGTGCGCTACCCACTTTGCCAGATCCGATGATCCCGATTTGTAAGTTTTCAACGTCAGCAGCTTGAGCAACGTAGTTTATGCTCAGCAGGCAACTGAACAACATGGTGATCAATGCCCGGGTTCGTTTTCCCAAACAAGTGTAGGGTTTATTGCTCGAGTATGAATAGCAGTTTGCAGCCATGGTGATGAACCACATAGAGGGGAACTTAAGGTAATTATTTATTGATTGGTTTATAAACGGTACTGAATTTAGCGTTACCTACGATTCCATAATCGCCAACCGCATACTGCATTAACCAATCACCCCTCTGACCAGCGATTAGATCACCACCAGCAGTACGGCGTATTTGAAATGCAGTATGTATTTGTTTGGCCAATATTGGCATAGGGATGTTTTTATAATGTCCGTTTTCACCCGCTATGAGAGTACTAATCGGTACGTACTTTGTATCAAAGCGGTCACGAGTTACACTCCACTGATCACCGGTAGAGCCAGTAATCAGTGCATCGCCAATGCCGTAGTGGTTCGGGCCTTCACGACTGATAATGATGCCGGCTTGACTGGCAAACATGACGAGAACGGTTTCGTCTTTCTGGTACCACGCTGCCAGTGGATCATCACGCAGATCAATGTGTTCAAAAGTTTCCATCAGCGTATTGTATGGAGATCATCATGATATTTCATCGATCAATAAACCACGTAATGAGTACAGTTGCGTGCCGCTACATTCAATAAACGGCAGGGCCTTGCAACATGAGCGTACCTGAGCGTCCGGGTACCGTACCCCTGACAACAGCGTGAACCGGTAATTGTTTCAAATCGAGTTGTTCGTACAGCGCGCGTGACGTGCCCAATCTGTAGCCCTGTGCGTGCCAACCACTCAGTAAGTGATCAAACACGGGTAACAATTGCATGCCTTCCATTTCAGCATGCAGTGTGTACACCGGGGGCTGAGTAGGGGACGTTGCGGTCATCCGTAACACATGATCGGCGACATTGTCGGGATTGATGTTGCCGACTCCGAGTAATTCATCCAGTGTGGGTAAGGTGCTGGGAAGTTGTGGGCAAGGTATGACGTTGCCGTTCACGTAAGGTAGAAAGGGGGAATGACCACGAGTGTCTGAACTGTATTCAAAGCCAAGGGTGGCGGTTAATTCGAATGCATGATCATTCATCTGCCAGCCGGCGGCACCATGTGTCGTGGCCGCCATGCCGAAAATGTCATGAAATCGTTCTGCTGCTTGGTGCATTTCTTTAGCTGTCCAGCTGGCATTAGCGTGTTCAACACCATCCTGCCAGCGAATATGGTCCCACGTATGAATACCGACTTCATGACCATGATCGCGTACGCTTTGAAGTATAGATTTACAGCGTTTGCCAATATCTGGCCCAGGTAGCAGTACGCCATACATCAGGGTTCGCAGACCATAGTGGCTGACGACCGAGGTGCGGCTGACTTTGCTAAGAAAACCGGGTCTGAAAATCCGTTTTAAGGCACGACCTGTATGGTCAGGACCTAGAGAGAACAAGAAGGTGGCACGGGTTTGATGTTTATCCAGTAACTGTAAAAGACGCGGCACGCCTTCAAGCGTGCCGCGGTAGGTATCGACATCAATTTTCAGCGCAAGTTGCATGGCTGCGGTACTTCATCTTCCACATGATTGTAGAGGATGGAGTGGCTGGGATTAATTTAACAAGTCCTGTGCGTCACGTACGTGCGTGCGGTAGGACTCGAAAATACGTTCCAAGGCTTGATCCATGCTGACTTGTGGTTTCCAGTTTAAATCGGCGCAGGTGTTATCGATTTTAGGCACGCGGTTTTTGACGTCCTGATACCCCTCACCGTAGTAGCTCTTGGCTTGGACTTCGATGAGCTGCACTTTTTTTGCGGATTCGGCGTACTCGGGGTATTTAGCCGCCAGCGTCAGCATATTTTGCGCTAATTCACGAATAGAGAAATTGTTGGCTGGATTACCAATGTTGTAGATCTTGCCGGTCGCCACGCCATTCTTGTTTTCGATGATGGCCATGAGCGCATCGATACCGTCTTCGATATGCGTGAATGAGCGTTTTTGCTGACCACCGTCGACCAGCTTAATGGGTTCGCCGCGCACAATGTGTCCGAGGAACTGGGTCAACACGCGTGAGCTGCCTTCTTTTGCAGTGTTGATGGAGTCCAGGCCAGAGCCAATCCAGTTGAACGGGCGGAACAGGGTGAAATCAAAACCTTGTTGCTGGCCGTAAGCATGGATCACGCGATCCATCATTTGCTTGGCGCAAGCATAAATCCAGCGTGGTTTGTTGATGGGGCCGTACACGGTGTTAGAGGTTTCTGGATCGAAGGCTTCATCATCACACATGCCATACACTTCAGAAGTGGAAGGGAAAATTAGGCGTTTTTTGTACTGCACGGCGGCACGCACAATCGGCAGGTTAGCTTCAAAGTCCAGTTCGAACACGCGTAGTGGTTCTTGTACGTAGGTGGCAGGCGTGGCGATGGCCACAAGCGGCAGAATTACATCGCACTTCTTGATGTGGTAGGCAATCCATTCGCGATTGATGGTGATGTCGCCTTCAAAGAAATGGAAGCGTTTGTCGGAACGTAAGTGGTCGATACGGTCAGAGTTCATATCCATGCCATACACTTCCCAGTCGGTGGTACGCAGGATGCGATTGGCGAGGTGATGGCCGATGAACCCGTTAACGCCGATGATGAGTACTTTTTTCATTTGAAAGTTCCGAAGTGACGAATCTGTGAAGGATAGCAATTAAACAGTGAATTTAGGAGATCATCCGAGGTTTATGGGGGCGGAGCCAAAGAGCGAAAGCCAACTCTGTTGATCCAGGGGCTGCCCCTGGTGCTCAATAGCTAGCAGCTCCAGCATGCTGCCATCGCGAAGTACTGCGCGCGCAGTATTCCCTTGCCAGTATACGCAAGCAGTGCCAGCGCAGTTGCGGTGCTCCCGCAGGACGCGGCTGCGTAGGATGCTCAGGCGTTTGCCCTGAAACTCTGTGAAGGCTCCGGGATAAGGAGGGGCCACGGCTCGAATCAGGTTGTGGATCTGCAGGGCGCTGTGTTGCCAGTTGATGCGTCCATCTTCGGGCTTCCGCCCCCCAAAATAGGACCCTAGCGTTAAATCTTGGCGTTGCAGTTGTAGCGTTCCGTCAACAATGCCAGGTAGGGTGCGGTCCAGCAGTAGTTCCGCAGCCACGGTGACTTTTTGAAATACTTCAAATGCCGTGTCATCGGGCAAGATGGGCACGGCCTGTTGGCCGGCAATGGCGCCAGCATCGGGTTTGGCAACCATTTCATGCAGTGTGGCACCGGTCTGGCGTTCACCGTGAATGACCGCCCAATTAACCGGCACCCGACCACGGTATTTTGGCAGCAGTGAACCGTGCATATTGAATGCGCCCTTGCGTGCACAAGCCAGCAATTCAGGGCTCAGCATGTGGCGATAATAGAATGAAAAAATAAAATCCGGTTGTAGGCTGGCAATTTGTTCGAGCCATTGCGGTTCATTAGGGTTTTTAGGTGTGGCAAACATTAAGTGATTACGGGCAGCTAATTTGCTGACACTGTCGAACCAAATCTGTTCGGCAGGATCGTCCTCATGCGTCAATACCAGTTGTACATCAATACCGTGTGCAAGCAGTACAGACAGGCAGCGTACCCCGACGTTGTGATAAGCCAAGACGACAGCCGTGGTCATGATGGGCGTTGACCTGTTGTTACGTCGTTGGTGTCAGAAGGTGTTTGTTCTAGTATGGCTTGAATCAAGTAGCGCGGACGCGACTGCACTTGTTGATAGATGCGGCCAATGTATTCACCGAGTAGGCCCATGCCAAATAACGCCACCCCTAATAACATGAAGGTAAAGCTAAATAGCGTGAACACACCGTCTGCATCGGCGCCGTGCATGACGCGGCGAATAGCAAGAAAGATAAAGGCGGCGGTTGAAATGATGGCGGTGACCATGCCAATCATTGAAAACATTTGCAGTGGCATGAGTGAAAAACCGGTCATCAAGTCGAAGTTCAAACGAATGAGTTTTGATAGCGGGTATTTTGATTCGCCGGCCGCTCGTTCTTCATGCGCGACTTCAACATCGGTAGGTTTGCGGGCATAGATAAAAGCTAGTGCTGGAATGTACAAGTTCACTTCATTCGAGTGATTAATGGCATCAATAATCGGACGGCTGTACGCGCGTAACATACAGCCTTGGTCGCGCATGCGGATGCGCGTTGTGCGTTCACGAATACGATTCAGTAATCGTGAAGGGTATTTGCGAAATGCAGAGTCCTGACGTTCGCGACGGTACCCGCCAACATAGTCATAGCCCTCACGCATTTTAACTAACAGCTTGCTAATTTCTTCGGGTGGGTTTTGTAGGTCTGCATCTAACGTGACCACCGTGGTACCGCGAGTGACTTCAAAGCCGGCTTTGATGGCCATGTGTTGACCGGCATTCACGGCGAGCAACACTACACGAGTCACATCGGGTCTTTGATTAAATTGTTCACGCAGCATGGCGGGTGATGCATCGCGGCTGCCATCATCAATCAAAATCAGTTCATAGCGCAGCGATAATTCCGCAGACAATTTGTCCAGAGCTGGATACAGCCGAGCAAATAGCGAGTGCAGTCCAGCCGCTTCGTTATAGATGGGTATGACAACAGAAAGATCGATATTCATAGTGAGGCTCTGCTTAAGCGGCACGTTGGTTTGATTGCAGAATATTGACCAGCGCGCTGGTCACGCGCTCGACATCCGTGATGGTCATGGTGGGGTAGAGGGGCAGGGTTAAAATATTTCGACCAACATATTCGGCATGAGGTAAGTCTCCTTCTTTCCAGCCTAAACGTCGATATAACGCAAATAGATGGATGGGGGGGTAGTGCACACCACTACCAATGCCAACTGCATCTAAATCGGCCATCACCTGCGATCGCTTAACCTTCAGGTTTGCTTCCGATAGCACCACTTGGAACATATGCCAGTTACTGTGAGTCAAGTCGGCTACCGGCAGTTGTAAGCCAAGCTCAGTGTGCGGTGCCAGTAATTGCAGATACTGTTTTGCCAGTGCACGACGCGTGCGAGTGAATTCATCTAGATGTGGTAATTGCCCCAGACCCACCCGTGCTGCAACGTCAGTTAAATTAAATTTACCGCCGGGCACATCGACTTCCATGCCGTCATAGCCTGATCGCATCACGCCTTGCAGACGGTATTGTTCAGCAAGGCGAGTTTCTGCATCGCTATTCATGACTAAACAGCCACCTTCAATGGTGGTGATGTTTTTATTGGCATGAAAGCTGAAAGACACGAAATCACCGGTGGTACCAATCGGCTTACCTTTCCAGTTGCTACCGAACGACTGTGCGGCATCTTCAATCACGCGCAATTGATGTTTGTTAGCAAGGGCATATAACGCGTCACGATCCACGGGCAGTCCAGCTAAATCCACGGGGATGATGGCGCGCGTGGCGGCCGTAATGGCGGCTTCAATCTTGGACAGGTCGATATTGCGCGTGACAGGATCAATGTCGACAAACACGGGTGTGGCGCCCACTTGTAAAATCACATTGCTGGTGGATACCCACGATAGTGGGGTAGTGATGACTTCATCACCGGGGCCAATGCCGGCGATGCGTAATGCAATTTCCATGGTGCAGGTGCCAGAGTTGAACGCTCTTACCGGACGTCCAGCGCAATGCTGCGATAATTGCGCTTCAAATTCTTTGACCTTGGGGCCAGAGGTGATCCAACCCGAACGCAACACCTCCACCACGCCGGTAATGGTGGCCTCGTCAATGGTGGGGCGTGTTAATGGAATACGGGTTTGTGTGCTCATGATGAATTCAAGTTCTGGAGATCAGCACAACGCCAATGATGATGAGCGTGATGCCCACGATTCGCGCTGGTGTCAGTGCTTCTGAAAATAAATACCAAGCCGCCACGGCATTGACGATATAACCAATGGATAGCATCGGGTAGGCGATGCTCACGGGCGTGCGTGACAGCGCGCCAATCCAGACCACCACGCTAATGGCATAACAGCCAAGTCCGGTCATGATGTGTGGTTCGAATAATAGTTTCGGTGCAACAGAAAAAATCGCTCGACCTGAAAATTCAAAATGACCGATGGCATTGGTTCCCGCTTTCAATAGCAGTTGCGCGCAGGCATTCAGTAGTACGCCTGTGAGTACCAAGGCAAAGGCAATCGGCGTCATGGTTGCTCCAAGGGTTTAGCAATGGCGATCAAGTCGTTATCTGTCGCTAGCACCCGGAATGGAATGCTGCGTTGTTTAAGTTGATCGGCCATGGAAATTTCCATGATGGCCACAGGATTAATGTCAGTGCTCCAGTGCTGCAAAAAGGCTTCCGTGTCTTGCAGCCACAATTCAGGTTCTTGAGTAAGACCAAAGTCCAATTCGCCGCGATAACCCACTAACGTGAAGGTTCTACCCAAATAAAACGGCAGCGTTTGTGAATATTGATTCACCGCATACAGTGTGTGGTTATCTGTCAGTGTGGGGGCGAGTTGTTGCGCCAGTGTGTATTCAGAGCGAGTGCTGCGTAAGGCATCTGAGCTGTACACCAGTAGACTTAATCCCGACGTTGCCCCTAACCCTAAGATCGCAACGGCCGTATGCAGGCCCAAGCGTTTAATGAGGCCTGCGGCGAGTAAAGCACTCATCGTGACGATCAAAAAACTCAGTGCCAGTCGGGGGCGCAACGTCATGACCAGATCAACTGAACGTTGGCCAGCGACATCATTAGGTAACAACGCGATGATCAAGGTCAGTGCCCCGACGCAGATCCCAATGATCAAGAAATGAAGCCGTACGCGATGAGTGTGCATACGGGGTAACGTTTCAGCAATCAGTAATGCCAGTGCCGGGAATGCTGGAATAATGTAGGGCGGTAGTTTGGAGTGAGAGAGACTGAAGAATCCCACCACGCTCATGATCCAAAGCCATAAAAAGCGTCGCACTTGAATGCCTGGTTGTGTATCGGCGCGCCAGCTGGTGAGAAAGGCAGGGAAACCTATGGATGTCCACGGCATTGCACCCACAGCCAGTAATGGTAAGAAATACCACCATGGCGCATCGCGTTCGTGCACGGTGGTCAGAAAGCGTGCGAAGTGTTCGTGAACGAAAAAGAAGAAGGGAAATTCGGGGTTACGCAGTGACACGACAATAATCCACGGCGCGGTGATCAATAAAAACAGGCTCAGTCCCGCTATCGGGTGCAGGCGCTTCCATGATGAGTATTCACGAGTCACCACCGTGTAAGCCAAGAAAGTAAGCGCCGGCAGAATCAGTGCCACTAATCCTTTGCTTAGAAATCCTAGGGCCGCACCAATCCATGCGGCATACATCCAGTACCGCTCACTGGGCGATTTAGCAGGAGCAGTTTGTGCAAGCAGGAAGCTGAAAATAGCCCATTCAAGAAAGAAGCTTAGGCTCATGTCGAGCGTATTGATGTGGCCAATGATGATGTACATCAGGCAACTGCCAAGAATGGCGGCAGCGGCATAACCGGTGCGTAAGTTAAACAGTCGTCGCCCCGCAAAGGCAGCAAACACGATGCCTGCAAATCCAGTCAGTCCTGTCCACAGTCTGGCGCTGAATTCATTCAGGCCGAAAACGTGGTAGCTCGCGGCTGTGGCCCAGTATTGTAAGGCGGGTTTTTCGAAATACTTGATGCCATTCAGGCGTGGTGTCACCCAATCGCCGGTGGTGACCATTTCGCGTGAAATTTCCGCATAGCGACCTTCGTCAGGTTCCAGTAGGCGACGCGTTCCCAAGGTAGCAAACCATGCAAGGCTGACCAACACCACCAGAGACGTAAAAATGAGACGTAGCCGACGTTCGGTAAGTGTGGCGGCAGAGTGAAGTGGTGGTGCTGACATCGATCAATATGACCCTAGATGAGGCTCGGCTTGCAGCAGAACCTGTATGAATTTCTTGCGATGCCGACATGGCGGTCGCTCTATAGGAGCGTCTTTACCAAGACATCATCTTGAAGATCACTTTAAGCCGCTAATTATAAACATTTTTCTAGATAATTTGAGACTAAATCAAGCTCCAGGTCGGTGTGCTTTGATCCCAAGTGATTGATTGTGCTTGATTCGTACTGAGTGCCTGTGCCGGTTCAGGTGACTATTCAGGTTCAAGGGTTACCGTGGTGTGCTGTCCGTTCGGGCTTCATCACTATCTGTTGTGTTGCGGTTTTGCTGCAGCAAATTTATGGGCATGACGTAGTTGAGTTCAGTACAGTAGTTTGAGGGCTGGTTTTTTTTATCAGGTCGGTAGCCGTCATGCTGACAACATGATTTCAGCCATGTTTGTGCAGGTAGAGTTGTTTTTTATGGTGTGGAGTATCGTTAATGCTACAGGGTACGCGCATGTCGCATGATGGGTTGGTTCCTTACAAGTGGATGCTGATCGTGTTGGTTGCGCTGATGCCTTTGTGGATGACGGGTCTTTATGGGCGCGGCTACTGGACTCCGGATGAGCCTCGTGAAGCCGATATTGCGTGGCGCATGAGTGTGCAGCCAGATAAAACTCTGCCCCGCCTTGCAGATGAATTGTTTTTGGAAAAACCGCCGTTGAGTTACTGGCTCTCGGCTGCTGCCATGCACGTCTTTGGTGATACACCGGCAGCCGCGCGTACTCCTAATTTGATTTATGCCGTGGTCACATCTGTATCCCTCTGGATATTGGTGTATTCGATGTCCGGTGCGTTAGCTGCAACCCTCGCCACCTTGATCGCTGGATCGATGTGTATGGTTTACCAAGTTGCTATTTGGCTGGCACCCGATGCGTCTTTACTCGCGGGCTGTGCTTTATCGTTGCTGGGACTGTATCGTGGTTATGTTGCGCATTCGGGGCGTGACAAATTGCTTTGGTACACCTTGATGCATGTTGGCGCGATGATGGCTTTTATGGCCAAAAGCGCCATAGGGTGGGTGTTTCCTGCATTGACCTTGTTTGTCATGTTGCTGTGGGAGCGGCGCTGGCTTGAGTTAATGCGTTGGCAGTTATGGATAGGGTTGGTCCTGCAAATCGTAGGTATCGGTCTGTGGCTTATTCAGGTGCTGAGTTTGCCCGAGGGGCCGCATGCGATAGCGGTGCTGTTTTGGAATAACCTGGCGGGTCGTTTTACGGATATCGGTGCTTCAGGCGCGTTGGATTACGCTTCGGGTCATCCGAATTGGCTGGGTAAATATTGGCTTGAATTGCCTTACTACCTGTTTCCATGGACCATCCTCGTCGGCGCAGCATTGGTGCGTTCATGGACAGCAGTTAGGGTTAAGGACGCTGACGCCACGCCTTGGCGGTTTGCGCTTGCCTCGTCATTGCCATTCTTGTTGTTGTTGTCGGCGGCGACGACAGCTCGTGGGATTTATGCCGCGCCAGCC